>NZ_JBHUGH010000008.1:0-38817 GCF_042681825.1 Halodurantibacterium flavum | reverse complement strand
ATGAAACCGCTTGACCCGACGGGTCGAGCCTGACTCCATGCACCAGTCGGCCAGACTGCCCGAGGCGTGGAATGGCTGCCCACGATGCCGTGGAATCGATGCCCATCTTCCGTGGAATACGCACGCTGTTCCTGCAAGGCCCCGATCGGGTGGAAGGTTCTCGCCATGTAGTGGAGGTCGAACAATATCGGTGTAATCTGTTCGACCGGGCCCGCCTGCCGGAAGAGGTTCTCGCGAACCCCGCATATTACCGCGTGAGCCACCGCAAGGAGGTCGTTGTCTCGCAACGCAGCGATGCGGGCAGCTTTGCAAGGGGCTGACATCTGTGCCGGAAGCGGGCCATGCCCATCTGGCGACCAGCGCGGGGAACCTCGCCTATATCGTGCCGCATAGGGGCATCGGGATGCGTTTACTTCTGTCGGACGGCCCCCGGCGGCGGGTCCCACTGCGTAGGGGGCGTTTTCTGAGGCTGATGCGGCTCTGGCCTGACTATACGGCTGTGACGGATATCGTGGCGCTCGGATGGTGCCGGTGATGCCGTTATCGTGCCGTACCGGGTTGCCAAGGCTTGTCGGAACACTGTTGCCCCCGGGCGGGCGGCGGGTCGAGATGCCGACCGACCGGCAGCGCCGGCGCATGGCTGTTGCCCCCGGGCGGGCGGCGGGTCGGATAAACTGCCCGAAACTGCCGCAGGTGCTGGGGCGACTTTGGGGAAGGGGACGGCAACTGCTCTCCGCAGTTAATAGTCGAGCGCACGCCATGAAGTTTCCGGAGGCTGTGACTCGCGGATCAACCCGTCATGCGAACGGCCGTTCAATGGCGGCCGAGGCACTGGGACGGCGCAAGTTCGTCATGCCGGGATTGACTGCCCCATCCGCGCCACGGCGCCCCCTCCCGCAATTCCGCCTATGCACGGATCGACCCCAACCCGCAGCATCGCATCGTTCAGCGCAACGCGCCTTTCGAAACACTTCCCGTCGCCAGACTTCACCGCCGCTAGAACAGAAAATACCGCTGTGCCAGCGGAAGCTCGGCCGCCGGCTCGCAGCTCAGCAGGACACCGTCCGCCCGGACCTCATAGGTCTCGGGGTTGACCTCGACCCGAGGCATCGCGTCGTTCAGCCGCATATCGCGTTTGCCAATGCCGCGCGTGCCCCTGACGGCCACCAGGTCCTTTGCGAGCCCCAGTTGCGCGCCAACCCCGGCCTCGACCGCCCCTTGCGAGGCAAAGATCACCGCGCTGCGCTCTACCGCCCGGCCCATCGCCCCGAACATCGGCCGCGTATAGACCGGCTGCGGCGTGGGGATCGAGGCATTGGGATCGCCCATCTGGGCCATGGTAATCGCCCCGCCTACCAGCACCATATCAGGCTTGGCCCCGAAAAACGCCGGCGACCAGAGCACCAGATCGGCGCGCTTGCCTTCCTCGACCGACCCGATCTCCCGGGACATGCCATGCGCGATGGCCGGGTTGATCGTGTATTTTGCCACATAGCGGCGGACGCGGAAATTGTCGTTGTCGCCGGTTTCCTCGGACAGGCGGCCGCGCTGCACCTTCATCTTGTGCGCGGTCTGCCAGGTGCGGGTGATGACCTCGCCCACGCGCCCCATCGCCTGGCTGTCGGATGATATGATCGAGAACGCGCCCATGTCATGCAGGATATCCTCGGCGGCAATCGTCTCGCGCCGGATACGGCTTTCGGCAAAGGCGACATCCTCGGGGATCGACTTGTCGAGATGGTGGCAGACCATGAGCATGTCGAGATGCTCTTCGATCGTGTTGACCGTGTAGGGCATGGTCGGGTTGGTCGAACTGGGGATCACGTTCGGATGACTCACGACCTTCATGATGTCGGGCGCGTGGCCACCCCCCGCCCCCTCGGTATGAAAGGCGTGGATCGTCCGGTCGCCAATGGCGGCGAGCGTGTTTTCGACGAACCCGCTCTCGTTCAGCGTGTCCGTATGGATCATCACCTGCACGTCGAGATCGTCCGCGACTGAAAGGCAGCAGTCGATGGCGCCCGGCGTCGTGCCCCAGTCCTCATGCAGTTTCAGCGCGCAGACCCCCGCCTGCACCTGTTCGACCAGCGCCGCAGGGAGGCTCGCGTTGCCCTTGCCCGAAAGGCCGATATTCACCGGCACCGCGTCCAGCGCCTGCATCATCCGTCCGATATGCCAGGGCCCCGGCGTGCAGGTCGTGGCCAATGTTCCGTGCGCCGGCCCCGTGCCGCCGCCGAGCATCGTCGTCACCCCGGAATGCAGCGCGTCGTCGATCTGTTGCGGGCAGATGAAGTGGATATGGGCATCGAACCCGCCCGCGGTCAGGATGCGCCCCTCACCGGCGATGATCTCGGTGCCCGGGCCGATCACGATATTGACCGCGGGTTGCGTATCGGGGTTGCCGGCCTTGCCGATGCGCGCGATCCGCCCATCGCGCAGGCCGACATCGGCCTTGTAGATTCCCGTGTGATCGAGGATCAGCGCATTGGTGATGACCGTATCCATCGCGCCCTCGGCGCGGGTCATCTGGCTTTGACCCATCCCGTCGCGGATCACCTTGCCGCCACCGAACTTGACCTCTTCCCCATAGGTGGTCAGGTCGCGTTCCACCTCGATGATCAGGTCGGTATCCGCCAGCCGCAGCCGGTCGCCCGTGGTGGGGCCATACATGTCGGCATAGGTGGCGCGGGAAATCCTTGCGGGCATCTTGTCCTCTTGGCGGTGCGGGCGGTTATTTGCGGGGTGGCTGCAGGGCGGCAGGCCCCGCCTTGGTCAGGCGGGCAACATTGGCGCGGGTCTTGCGCCCGACCGGCCGGATCACGGCAGCGGCCAGCCGCGCGGGCCTCTCAGCGCGCATCGCACCGGTTGCCGCCGCCTGCGCCGTTTGAAGAAAGGCGGCTTGTTTTTCGGCCACCATGCGCACGGCCTCTCCGGCCGGATAGGCCCAGAACCCCATCATCCCCAGAGAGCGCAGCGCGATCACCGTCTGCGCCTCGGCCGCCATGGTCCAGAAGGCAAGGCCGGCACGCCAGTAATCGACCGGGGTTCCAAGCCCGGCAAAGGGGGCGCTTTTCACAGCGGTCCGTTTCACAGCGGCCCCATGACCGAACGGTTGAAGCCATAGACGCGCCGGTCGCCCCCAAGGGGAACAAGCTGCACCTCGCGTGTCTGGCCGGGCTCGAACCGCACCGCGGTCCCGGCGGCGATGTCGAGCCGGTAGCCCCGCGCCGCGACGCGGTCAAAGTCGAGCCCCGGGTTCACCTCGGCAAAGTGGTAATGGCTACCGACCTGCACCGGGCGGTCGCCGGTGTTCGCGACGCGCAGCGTGATCGCCGGGGCGCCGGCGTTCAGTTCGATATCGCCCGGTGCCGGAAAGACCTCGCCGGGGATCACCGGCGCGGCCCCTTGGGGTTGACCCGCACGGGAACAGGGACCGGAGCGGGGGACAAAAGGCGCGACAGGATGGCAGCGATGCGGGACATGGCGGTCCTTTCAGACTCAGCGGATGGGGTGGTGGACGGTGACAAGCTTGGTGCCGTCGGGGAAAGTGGCCTCGACCTGCACATCATGGATCATCTCGGCGATCCCCGACATGCACTGATCGGCGCGCACGACATGGGCGCCGGCCTCCATCAGATCGGCGACGCTGCGCCCGTCGCGCGCGCCTTCGACGACGAAATCGGTGATGAGGGCGATGGCCTCGGGGTGGTTGAGTTTCACGCCGCGTTCCAGCCGGTTGCGCGCCACCATGGCGGCGAGGCTGATCAGCAGCTTGTCCTTTTCGCGGGGGCTGAGGTTCATTCAGTATCTCCGTCAGATCTGCCAGACACGGGGCAAGGGCCGCCCCGCCCGCAGCACAAGCATTACGGCCGCCACGGCCCGCTTCAAGGGCAAAGCATCGGCGGCCATCAGGCGCAGCACGCATTTCCCGTCCCAGGCCGAGGCAGCGGCATCCACCTCCGCCTGCGCCGCCAAGGCACTCCGCACCGGGATCAGCGCGTCCTCTGCCCCCTGCGTGATCAGGGCGACCGTCGCCATGGCGCGCGCCTCGCCCGTGGTGGCGGAATGGCCCAGCGCCGCATCCTGCAGCGAAAACGGCTCCAGCAGCACGGGTCGGCCCGCGCGCCGCACCTCGCGCCAGTCCGACAGGGCAAGCCGTGTGATCGTCTCACCCATCGCCGCCCGCCCCAGAACCAGCATCTCGGACAGGATCAGCGTCGCATCGCCCGCAAGATCTACCGAGGTCCGACGCTGCAAGGCGCTGTCCTGAAAGAGGATCGTTTCCTGCGGCAGCCAGTCCAGCCGCCCGCCCTGTCCCACCGACAGATCGACATCAAGCCGCGCCGCGCCGCCCGCGCTGGCATAGGCGCGTTCCGCCGTCTGGGTGGTGCCGACCACGTCGCAGCCCGGCCCCACATCCATCGAAAACCGGATGTGGTCGCCGCCGGTCAGCCCCCCGGAAGTGTTGAGAAATACAACCTCAGGCACCGGGCCATGACTGCGTGGCAGCATCACCTTGGCCGATCCGGCCTGCCGCAGCTGGCCGACCGAAGCACGGCCCTGCCGGAGCACGAGCGAGACGCGCCCCTCGCCCCGGCTGCGCTGCAACGCTTCCATGCGGCTGCCGTCCGGCATCGCCTCACCCCCTGTCGGCCCAACGGCCTGTCGCGCCAGATTAGAGGGTCGGCGCCGGGCTGCAAGGCCGCGCCATGTCCGCCGGATGATGGGAGGCGGCGGCAGCCAAGCTTTGGGCGGGTTGCCGGTTAATTGTGCATGTTGCAAATTCTCGCTGCCTTGCGGCAGGAAATCGCCGCCCGGTCTGGCCAGAGACGCCCTCCCGCACTAACTGGTTTCCCCGAACGAAAGAGGTGAATGATGCAGGAACTGCCGAACACGCTGCCGATTGCCGGCGACGCCGGGAGGAAATCGCGATGCGGGTTTCAGCGGCCGCACGCCCAGCTTGCATCCGTGATAACCGCGACATTGGCCCTTGGCCTGACGCTTGCCACGCCGCTGGCCGCGCAGCAGGACCCCGCGACAGGCTATCCGCTACCGCCCGATGGCGCCGCAACCGAAGCCCCGGCGGCACCGGACGACGCTCCACCCGCCGAGGCGCAGGATGACGGCCTCAGCGCCGAAGCGCAGGACCCGGGACTGGCAAGCGAAGGCGGGCTCGACCGGCCGGGCAATGACGTCGCCGACTGGTTGCCCCCCGCCATCGACCTGCCCGAGGACACCGAGGTCGTCATCAACAGCGCGATCGGTTCGTCCACGCGGCTTTTGCAGTTTTCGACCCACGAGGATGCCGAGAGGTTGATCGAGCGCTGGCGCGAAGCCCTGCGCGAGACCGGCTGGCAGGTCGACCCGTCGCCGGAAATGATCGAGAGCCAGCAGATCCTCTTTTCCGGCCCCGGCATCGGCAGCGCGCAGGTGATCATCATTCCGTCGCAGGCCGACGGCGCGCAGGTGATCCAGATCGACGCCTCACTGAACCTCGAATAGACCCTCGCCTTCGCGCCCCGATCCATGTTACGGGGCGCGAAACGCGAGGGGACCATGACTGAACTCACCATTCGCCGCCCGGACGACTGGCATCTGCATCTGCGCGACGGGGCGATGCTGCAGGGCATCCTGCCGGAAACCACCCGACATTTCGCCCGTGCGATCATCATGCCGAACCTCGTGCCGCCGGTGGTGACGGGTGAACAGGCCGCCGCCTATCGCGACCGCATCCTTGCGGCCCTGCCCGAAGGCGCTCAGTTCGAACCGCTGATGACCCTTTACCTGACCGAGGATACCGATCCGGCGGATGTGGCAGCGGCCGCGGCATCGGGTCTTGTGAAGGCGGTCAAGCTTTACCCTGCCGGCGCGACCACCAATTCCCATTCCGGCGTGCGCGATTTCGACAAGGTGCGCCCGGTGCTGGAAAAGATGGCCGAGATCGGCCTGCCGCTCTGCCTGCACGGCGAAGTGACGGATGGCGACGTCGACATCTTTGACCGGGAGGCGGTCTTCATCGACCGCGTGCTCGACCCGGTCCGCCGGGCAACGCCGGGGCTGCGGGTGGTGATGGAACATATCACCACGTCCGACGCCGTCGCCTATGCGCGATCGGCGGGCGACGATCTTGGGGCAACGATCACCACACATCACCTCGTCATCAACCGCAACCACATCCTCGTGGGCGGGATCAAGCCGCATTACTACTGCCTGCCGGTGGCAAAGCGCGAAAGCCATCGCCTTGCGCTGCGCGAAGCGGCAACCAGCGGCGAGGCGCGGTTCTTCCTCGGCACGGATTCTGCGCCGCATATCGACGCGCTCAAGGAACATGCCTGCGGCTGCGCGGGCTGTTTCACCGCGACGAATACCATGTCGATCCTCGCGGAAGTCTTTGAACAGGAGGGCGCGCTGGACCGGCTGGAGGGGTTCGCCTCGCTCCACGGCCCGGCCTTCTACCGCCTGCCGGTAAACGAGGCCACGCTGACCCTGACCAAGGGGGCGCCTGTTTCCTACCCCGAGAAGATCCTGACAGGCGCGGGCCCGGTGACGGTCTTTGACCCGGGTTTCCCCCTGCACTGGCATGTGAGCAACTGAGAGGCATCCGATGATCCCCACCACCTTTCCCGACAAGGCCGAGATGGCGCGGCTGACCGCACGGATGCTGCTGGAAATCAAGGCCGTGCATTTCAACGCCGAGGAACCGTTCATCTTCGCCTCGGGCCTGCCCTCGCCGGTCTATATCGACTGCCGCAAGCTTATCTCCTACCCGCGCATCCGGTCCACGCTGATGGACTTCCTGACCTGCACCGTTCTGCGCGATGCGGGGTTCGAGGCATTCGACAACGTCGCAGGCGGCGAAACCGCCGGCATCCCCTTTGCCGCGCTGGTGGCAGAACGCATGGGCCTGCCCATGACCTATGTGCGTAAAAAACCCAAGGGCTACGGCCGCAACGCCCGGATCGAGGGCGCGATGACCGAAGGCCAGCGCGTGCTGCTGGTCGAGGATCTGACCACCGATGGCGGGTCGAAACTTTCCTTTGTCGATGCGATCCGCGAAACCGGGGCAACCTGCGGCCATACAGCGGTAATCTTTTACTACGGCATCTTTCCCGAAACCATCGGGACGCTGCGGAACCACGGGGTCGAGCTGCATCACCTCTGCACCTGGTGGGACGTTCTGGCCGAGGCCAAGGCCTCGGGCGCCTTCGACGACCGCACCATGACCGAGGTAGAGGCCTTCCTGACCGGCCCGCAGGCCTGGCGCGACGCCCGCGCCTGAGCCGCAGCCCGGGGGCGGCGGGTCCGCGCGCATCCCCGGGCGCCGCCCAAGCGCCGCATTGACCAGCGCCCCCCCTTTCCGTCACAATGGCCCGAACCGGACAGGACCCCGCGCGCCCAGACCCGCGGCAGATCCGGCAGATCACGAAGGGACGGATATGAACGACGTTGCAGCCCTGCGCGCCAAGCCGGCCGATGCGTCCGAGGCTGGCGAGAGCCTGCCCCACAACATCGAGGCGGAGCAGCAGCTTCTCGGCGCGATTCTCACCAATAACGATGTCTATGACCGGATCGCCGCGATCATCCGGGCGGATCATTTCTTCGAACCGGTTCATCAGCGCATCTTTGAAATCGCGGCGGCCCGCATCCAGAAGAACGCGCTCGCCTCGCCCGTGACCCTCAAGGCATTTCTGGAGGATGACACGGGCCTGCGCGAACTGGGCGGCCCGGCCTATCTCGCACGGCTGGCGGGGGCTGCGATCTCGGCATATGCGGCACGCGACTATGCGCAGATGATCTATGACCTTGCCGTCCGGCGCGAACTGATCAGCCTCGGGCGCGACATTTCCGCCCGCGCCGCCCGGGTCGAGATTTCGTCCGAGCCGCGCGAACAGATCGTCGAGGCGGAACAGCGGCTTTATAAGCTCGGCGAACAGGGCCATGTGGAAAAGGGGTTTCAATCCTTCCTCAAGGCGGTGACGGATGCGGTCAACGTGGCCAATGCCGCCTATCAGCGGGACGGGGGTCTTGCGGGCATCTCGACAGGTCTCATCGACCTCGACAAAAAGCTGGGGGGGTTGCACCCGTCGGACCTGCTGATCCTTGCCGGGCGGCCCTCGATGGGGAAAACCTCGCTTGCGACCAACATCGCCTTCAACATCGCCAAGACCTACAAGAAGGGTCTGCTGCCCGACGGGACCGAGGGCACGGTGGATGGCGGCATCGTCGGCTTTTACAGCCTGGAGATGTCGGCCGAACAGCTGGCCGCGCGTATCCTTTCCGAGGCGGCCGAGGTGCCAAGCGAGCAGATCCGTCGCGGCGACATGACCGAGGCCGAGTTCCGCCGCTTTGTCGAGGCCGCGAAGGCGCTGGAATCCTGCCCGCTCTATATCGATGACACGCCGGCCCTGCCGATCAGCCAGCTTGCGGCCCGGGCGCGGCGTCTGAAACGGACCCACGGGCTCGATGTGCTGATGGTGGACTATCTTCAGCTTGTGCGCCCCGCCACCGCCAAGGACAGCCGGGTGAACGAGGTCTCGGAAATCACCCAAGGTCTCAAGGCCATCGCGAAAGAGCTTGATATTCCTGTGATTGCCCTGTCGCAGCTTTCACGTCAGGTCGAAAGCCGCGAAGACAAGCGCCCCCAGCTTTCGGACCTGCGGGAATCCGGCTCGATCGAGCAGGACGCCGACGTGGTGATGTTCGTCTACCGCGACGAATACTACAAGGAACGGGAAAAGCCCGGCGAGGACAACCTGGAGGCCATGGCCAAGTGGCAGGAAACCATGGAGCGGGTGCATGGCAAGGCCGAGGTCATCATCGGCAAGCAGCGCCACGGCCCCATCGGCACGGTCGAACTGAGCTTCGAGGGTCGCTTTACCCGGTTCGGCAATCTTGTGAAGCCGTGGCAGCAAGGCGCCGGCCCCGGCGACTTCTGACCGTTTCCGCTTGACCGGCGCCGCCCGCCGGTCAACACCTTCGCCCATGGCAAGCGGAACCCTTCATATCGACCTCGCCGCGCTCGCGGCAAACTGGCGCGCGCTCGATGCGGCCTCGGACAGCGCAACGCAGACCGGGGCGGTGGTCAAGGCGAACGGCTACGGCCTTGGCGCAGGGCGCATCGCCCGGGCCCTGGCCGAAGCCGGCGCCCGGCGGTTTTTCGTGGCGATGGCCGAGGAAGGCGCGGCGGTGCGCAAGGCCCTTGGCCCCGGGCCGCAGATCTGCGTCTTTTCGGGCCATATGGAGGGCGACACCGCCCTTGTCGCCGAACATGACCTGACGCCGATGCTGAATTCGGTCGATCAGCTGACGCGGCATCTGGAGGCGCTGCCGGATCAGCCTTTCGGCATCCAGCTTGATACCGGCATGAACCGGCTGGGCATGGAACGCGCC
The DNA here is from genome assembly GCF_042681825.1 of Halodurantibacterium flavum. Taxonomy (NCBI): domain Bacteria; kingdom Pseudomonadati; phylum Pseudomonadota; class Alphaproteobacteria; order Rhodobacterales; family Paracoccaceae; genus Halodurantibacterium; species Halodurantibacterium flavum. Next base: position 29,427 of record NZ_JBHUGH010000008.1, on the reverse strand, counting down.
GAATGGGCGGCCGTTGCCGAGATTGCCCTGTCGCGCCGTCCCGTCCTGCTGATGAGCCATCTTGCCTGCGCGGATGAACCCGATCACCCGCTGAACGCCCATCAACTGGCGGAGTTCAAAGCGCTCACCGACGGGACGGGTGTGCCGCGCTCTCTCTCGGCCACGGGGGGCATCCTGTTGGGGCGCGACTATCATTTCGACCTCACGCGCCCGGGTATCGGCCTTTACGGCGGCCTTCCGTTTCAGGACGCGCGCCCTGTCGTCCGCCTGTCGCTGCCGGTCGTCCAGTCCCGCCCGATCGAAGAAGGCGAAAGCGTCGGCTATGGCTGCGGCTGGGTCGCGCAGCGCCCGTCCATCATCGCGACGGTTTCGGGCGGCTATGCCGACGGGCTGCACCGCGTTCTGGGGAACCGCGTCCATCTTTGGGCGGGCGATGTGCCCTGCCCCATTGCCGGGCGCGTCTCGATGGACCTGATCACCGTCGATGTGACCGATCTGCCCGAGGTTCCCGCGGCGCTCGATATCCTTGGCCCGCACCAGTTTGTGGACGATCTGGCCGAGGCCGCAGGCACGATCGGCTATGAGATGCTCACCTCGCTCGGCGCCCGGTATGAACGGCGCTATGACGGGGCGGCGGGCTGAGCCTGCGGGCGCCGCGCGCGGGCTGGTGGCTGGCCGGTCTGAACCTCTCGCTCTTGCTGATATGCCCAGCGGTCTGGTTCCAGCCGGTGCTGACGCCGCGCCTGTTCCGGTGGTCGTCGGAAATCACGGTGACGGTCATCGGCAGGCTGCAGACGCTTTGGCGCGAAGATCCGCTGCTTGCCCTGCTGGTGACCTTCCTAGCGATGGTGGCCCCCTTACTTCAAGACCGTAGGCTTGCGACCTGCAAGGGCTGGACAACCCGGTTGCGCAGAAACAGGCGGTATTCACCTCCTGCCGGCGGCCTGGCCACGGATGGCGAAAGGTCAAGATCCATCGAGAGGCTCTGTTCAGGCCTCGTTGCGCTGCCGGTGCCCGCGCTGGGTGTTTTTGCGCTGCTCCTGCTGTTCGGACCAGAGTGGCCGCCTAGATAACCGGTTACCGCAACCCAGCCGAGGCCCGGATGACCCCCACGCCCGCCCTTGACCTCTATCGCGCCGGCGATGACCTGCCGCCCGACGGATGGCTGATTTCGGACTGGCCCGCCGGGCAATCGTCGATCCTGCACTGGGCCGCCGATCACGTTCGCCTGACCGGGCAGGGAAGTGTGGAGCTGAGCCTGACGGCCGCGCCATCAGGGTCGCGCTATGCGGTTCTGGGGGGCGAAGTTCAGTCGGCGCGGGCCGCAATCACCGGCACATGGGGCTGGACGGTGCAGGCGCCACAGATGGTGCCGGGCGCGGTCTTCGGGCTTTTCACCTACAGAGCCGATTGGGAGAACCAGCCATGGGTGGAGTTCGATTTCGAATTCGTCGGCGCGGATACGACATCCGTGCGGTTGAACATCCACATGACGAACAAGGCGGGCGAACATGTGACCCTGGAACGAAGCGGGCAACATCCCGTCCGGGTCGCGCTTGGTTTCGACGCGGCGACGGGCGTTCACCGGTATGAGGTGACGGTAAGCCCGGACATGGCCGTCTTTCGGATCGACGGGCGGGTGGTCGGCAGCTTTGGCCCCGCCGACATGCCGGACGGGATCTGGACGCTCGGCCCGATGAGGAGCTTCGTCAATCTGTGGGCCGTCGCACCAGAGCAGGAGCCCTGGGCGGGCACATGGGCCGATCCGGGCCGGCCGCTGATCGCGACGATCATTGCCGCGGATATCCGACCGTCCGAAGGGGATGCGCCGCTGGCGTGAATTACGTCGGCCGGGTGCCTCAGGGCCTGTCCGTATCCGCGCGGCGGGTCAGCGTCAGGCGGTTGAGTCCATCCGCGGACTCGTAACCGATGTCATGCATCAGCGCGCGGATCAGCCACAGGCCACGGCTGGATTCCGCCAGCGGGTCGCCTGGTTCATCCGCCTCTTGCAGCGCGACGGGCGGGATCGGACGACCGCGATCCTCCAGCGTCAGGACTGCGCCCCGGTCATCGGTCTGCAGGGCGATCCCGATCCGGTCGCCCGGCGAAAGATGCCCGTGCAGGATGATGTTGTTGACCGCCTCGACAAAGGCGAGCTCCATGGCTTCGCCGCCTTCGACGCCGATCGCGGTCGTCGTCAGGTCCCTGATCCGTTCTGCGGCGGGGCCGACCTCGGCAAGGTCAGGGCCGATCCGGAGGTGTTCGACCCCGCCCACCGGTCAGGCTTCCAGCCGGGCCACTGCCTCGTCGACCGTTCCGTGCAGCGAAAAGACCCGGTCCATCCGCGTCAGCAAAAACAGCCGCGCGACCGAACTGCCAAGACCGGCGACGGCGATGCCGCCCTTCGGCCCGATGCGCTTGAGGCAGGACACCAGCGCGCCCAGTCCGGAACTGTCCATGAACTCGGTCGCCGAAAGATCGACGACAATCAGGTGCCGCCCCTGCTCGATCCGCGAGATGATCTCTTCGCGCAGGCGCGGCGCCTTGTGCGCGTCGAGCCGCTTTTCGTCAAAGGACAGGACCAGAACGTTCCCCCGCTCTTGCTCATGCACGTTCATGGTCAGTCTCTGCCTCCAGAATCACGATTGTCACGTCATCATCAAGGCTCCCCGAGCCTCTCCAACTGCGCAAGGCCAAATCCAGGGCCTCGATCAGGGCCGCGGTCGAGCTTGTCGCATGAGTCGTTACGATCTCGACAAGACGTTCCTCGGTGAAAAAGCGGCCGCCGGCATCTTCGGCTTCGATCAGACCGTCGGAATAGAGCAACAGCCTGTCGCCCGCCGCGAAATCGAACGCGATCTCATCGTAGGTCGCGTGCGGGATGATGCCCACCGGCAAGCCACCGTCGCCAAGCTGGCGCACATCGCCCCCGCGCCCGATCAATAGCGGTGCGGGGTGCCCGGCCTGTACCAGCCGTCCCGTTCCGGCGGCCGGGTCGATCTCGCCCAGGATCATCGTGAAATAGGGAAAGCTTTCGGGCCAGTCCTTGTTGACCGAAGCCGCCAGATCGCCAAGACTCTGGCCCGGCTGACGCTGAAGCACGGCCTGCGTGATGCTGTGATGCGACGCAACCGAGATCAGCGCGGCCGGTGCGCCATGGCCCGCGACGTCGATCTCGAAAAAGCTGATCCGCCCGTCCGGACGACGCACCACATCGAAGGTGTCGCCCGCGATATAGCGCGACGGGCGGAAATAGCTGTAGAATGCCACGCCCCCCAGACGCGCCGGTGGCGGCAAAAGCGTCGCCTGCACGACGGCGGCGGCCTCCAGGTCGATCTTGAGCTGGCGATACGCGTCTTTCAACCGTTCATGCAGGGCCAGCCGTTCGTCCTGCAGGCGCCGCCGCCGGATCGCATTGGCCTTGAAAACCCGGAGCGCGTCCGTCATCGCGCCCATCTCATCCTGGCGCGCCGCCACGGGAACCGGAGTATCCAGCCGGCCCTCGGCCAGATCCAGCATCCCGCGGCGCAGGTCGCCCAGCGGCTTGACGATACGGCGCTGAACCACAAGCGTGCTGGCCAGAACCGTAAGCGCGCCGGCCACGAACAGGCCCGACCACAAGAGCACGCTGCGGATCGTGGCGCGACGCAGGTCCGAAAGCTGATCGCGCGAGATGTCGAAGAGCGCCGAGAGAAGTCCGCGCAATTCGTCCAGCAGCAGCTCGGCCTCTGCGACGGCCGCATCCGGGGCAGTGCCGGCGCCCCCGGCGAGAACCGCATCCTCGGCCGGGCGGTAAAGTGTATAGTAGCGGCTTTCGAAGCTGCGGATACGGTCCGGAAAGTCGCGGCCCAGAAGGTCAGGGTTTCCACGCAGGACGGCAAGCGCCGCGTCGATGCGGACGGCGTTGCGTTCGATTTCCTCACGCTCTTCCTCGCCTACCGCGCCTATGGAAAGAAGCGGGATCAAGGTGCGCGACCGGATGAGGTATTCGAATATCGCGCTCGTCTGGCTGCGCAGGTTGAAGGCCAGGGCGGTGACCGGGTCTGCCGGCTGTTCGCGCACCAGCACGGCCAGCCGGGCTGCATTCAGCCGGTTCACGGCCGCGATCCCGAAGTCGTGGAAGGCAAGCGCCACCGCCGCACGGTCCTGCGGGGTGCCGGCGGCATCCACGATAGCCCGCTGATGGCGGAGTTCATCGAGAACGGCGTTGACTTCCGCCCTTTGGGCCGGATCGGCGTCAGCCTCAAAGGATGCCGCGACCCGCGCGATGTGGCGATCCGTCGCCGCCCGCAGCCCGGCCGTATCCCCCACCGCCGCAGGAAGGCCCCGAAGCGCAAGCACCGTCGCGCTACGCTCTTCCGCCAAAGTCGCGGCGGCCTGTGCCAGATGCTCGCGCAGCTGGTTGGATGCGACAAGGTGATCGACCTCGCGCCATTGGGCAAGGCTTGCCACCATCTGCAGCGCGACCACGACTGTAAGCGCCAGACCGAGAAATCCGGTCAGCCCCAGGAGCGTATCGCGTATGGACATCTGCGGGAGTTTCAGGCCGGCACTCCTCTCTCTTCAGGGTTGCGCCTCAGGAATAAGAGACCGTTAAGCCTAAGGGAAGACAGAAGCGTATAACACCGCGAATTGTCTTGCCGGGTCTGCCCTTTCGTGTAACGGCTGGGATGTCTCCGTCCTTAGGAGTGAACGAGTGGATTACCCGCTGGGTCCAGAAGAAACAGAACGTCTCCGCGCATTGCTCGAGATGAACCTGCTCAATCGTGACCGCGATTCCGAACTCGATGCCATATGCGAGGAAGCGCGGCGCAACTTTGACGTGCCGATCGCGCTGGTCACGCTGCTCGACGCCTCATGGCAGGCGTTCCTGGGCCGCAGCGGGATGGAAGATGCCGGGTGTGACCGTTCGCTGGCCTTTTGCAACCACACAATTCTGGCGGACGATGTGTTCGTCGTCACCGACGCCCGCGAAGATCCACGCTTCGCGAGCAACCCGCTTGTGACCGGCGCGCCGTTCATCCGCTTTTACGCCGGGGCGCCGCTCATCTATCTGGAAGGCATACGGCTGGGCGCGCTGTGCCTCCTGGATCACCGGCCCCACGACTTCACGCTGGGCGAGCGTGCGGAACTGGTCATGTTGGCGGAAACCGCGGTATCGGTGCTTGTGGCGAAGGCGTTTCCGGATCGGCCCGCCCTGTCCTGACCGCGCCGGGACGCCATCCGGATGACGGGGCATCTGCAAACCTCACAAGGGCTTGATGCCTGCGCGCAGGCCGCTAAACTTTAAGATGTTTTGCGCCCTGAGGAGGGGGCGGAAAAGACCGGACGCCTCCCCCTTTGGCGGCGTTCCGGTCCGCAATAAGGGCGGGGCAGTGGCGATGGGCTTCTATTTCCAGCAGTTCGAGGACCGGAGCCCCCGACCGCCCATCCCCCATTCCCCCGGACGAGAGCTGCTTTACCAGTTTCTCGCGACCATCGCGCTGGTGATGGGGGCGTGGTATGTGCATTGGCGCTGGACGGCCAGCCTGAACTACGATGCGCTGTGGTTCGCGATCCCGCTTGCCTTGGCCGAAACGCTCTCGTTCATCGGGCTCGTGCTTTTCACGGCGAACCTGTGGAAGACGCGCGACACGCCCATCACGCCCCCGCCCGCCTCGATCCGCGACTGCGTGGACGAAGCGGATGCGCCGGACCGTCCCGTGGCGGTGGATATCTTCTTTACCACCTATAACGAAGAGGTCGATCTGGTCCGGCTCGGTATCCGCGACGCCCTTGCACTGCGCTATCCCCATGCGATCGACCTGCGCATCCATATCCTTGACGACGGCCGCCGCCCCGAGATGCGCGCCATGGCCCAGGCCGAAGGCGTGGGCTACATCACCCGCAGCAACAATATCGGCTTCAAGGCCGGAAACCTGCGCAACGCGCTCGAAGCGACCTCGGGCGATTTCGTGGTGATTTGCGATGCCGATACCCGCCCGCTGCCGACGCTGCTGGAACGGACGCTCGGCTATTTCCGCGACCCGGACGTCGCTTGGGTGCAGACCCCGCAATGGTTCTACGACCTGCCCGAAGGCACCCCCCTGTCCGAGGTGTTGCGCCGCTGGCTGGGGCGTCCGGGCCGGGCGCTGGGGCGCGCCATCGAAAGGGTCGCGGGGCCGATTCCTGTGGGCAGCGACCCGTTCGTCAATGACCCGGAGCTTTTTTACCAGATCATCCAGCGCCGCCGGAACTGGGCGAATGCCTCATTCTGCTGCGGGGCTGGCTCAATCCACCGGCGCGAAGCCGTGATGCAGGCCGCCCTGACCGCCTATGCCGAGGCGATCGAGCAGCAGGCAAAACTGGATGAGCAGGAAATCCGCAAGCTGACTCGCGAAGGCGCGCTGGAAGAAGGAATGCGCGCCCAGTTGCGCGGGCAGGCGGCGCTGGATACCGAGTTCACGCCCTACAAGTTCCATGTCTCCGAGGATATCTACACCTCGATCGTGCTTCACTCCGACCCGAACCGGAACTGGAAGTCGGTGTTTCATCCCTGGGTCGAGAGCAAGATGCTGTCGCCGCGCGACCTCTTGTCCTGGACCATCCAGCGCTACAAATACGCGGGCGGCACACTCGATATCCTGGTCAACGACAACCCGCTTTTCCGGCGCGGATTGTCGTTCTGGCAGCGGGTGATGTATGGGGCGACCTTCTGGTCCTACCTTGCGGGGATATGGAACCTGATCTTCCTGCTTGCCCCGATCATCTACCTTTTCTCGGGGATAGCACCGGTCTCGGCCTATTCCTTCGACTTCTACAAGCACATCCTGCCATTCCTGATCCTGAACGAACTCGCGATGATGGTGGGGACCTGGGGCATCGCGGGCTACAAGGCCAAGCTCTGGTATCTGTCGTTTTTCCCGCTCAACCTGCGCGCGCTCTGGGCCGTGGCGCGGGGCGAGCAGATCAAGTTCAAGGTCACGCCCAAGGACCGCCAGTCCGGCAGCTTTCACCGGCTGGTGCTGCCGCAGATCGGCATCGTCCTGCTGACTGTCGCGGCGCTCGGCTACGCGCTGGCGGCCTTTGCGTTGGGGTCGGACAGCTACACGGCGGGCGGGTTGGTCGCCAATGGCTTCTGGGCGGCAAACAACATCATCGCCATGAGCGGGATCATCCTTGCGGCCTTCTGGCGGCCGGATGACGAAGACACGGAAGAAACGGCAGAAGGGGTCGCCGCATGACGTTCCGCAACGGATTACTCGCGGCGCGGGGCCATATCGTCTTTCTACTTGGCCTTCTAGTGGCCTTTGGCATCATCTTCACGCTGGAGACGTGGGATATGGAGCCGGGCGCCCCCGCCAGGGAGGTCGTCGCGGCATCACCGGATATCCCTGCCCCCGCGCACCGGCCCCTGACCGAGGAAGAGCGTGCGGCCGCTGAAATGGCATGGGGTTACTTTGCGGCCAACATCCGGCCCGAGACGGGGCTCGCCGATACTGTCGCAGGCTTTCCCGCCACGACCATGTGGGACACCGGGTCGTTCCTGCTGGGCGCCATCGCGGCCGAGCGGCTGGGCGTCCTGCCCCGGGCGGAATTCGACGCGATCGTGGACCGGGCGCTGGCAAGCCTTGCGTCGCTGCAGCTTTATGACGACCTGCTGCCCAACAAATCCTATGACACCCTGACGCTCGCCATGACCGACTATGCCAATGTCCCGACGGAAACGGGGATCGGCTGGTCGGCGCTGGACATCGGGCGCATCCTTATCCCGTTCCACGCGCTGCAGCAGGACTACCCCGACCACGCGGGGGCGGTGCAGCGTGTGCTCGACCATTGGCAGGTCGATGCCGCCGTGCGGGACGGCGTGATGGTCGGGGCCGAACCGGCCGAGGGCGGCGGCCATGTGCTTTTGCAGGAAGGGCGCGTCGGCTATGAGCGCTATGCCGCAAAGGGGTTCGCGCTCTTTGGCCATGACGTTCATGCTGCCATCCGCCTTGACGATACGCTGCGCTGGCAAGAGGTGGGCGGAATTGACGTCCCGACCGATGTGCGGGGCGATGCCTTCGGCGGGCATGTCTATACCGTGAGCGACCCCTACATCCTCGACGGGATCGAGTTCGGCTGGGACACGGTCACGCGGGAACTGGCCTGGCGCGTCTACAGCGCGCAAGAGGCGCGGTATCGGGAGACCGGCATCCTGACCGCCGTGACCGAGGATCACATCGACCGCGCGCCGTACTTCGTCTACAGCACCGTGCTGGGCGACGGGGTTCCCTGGGCTGTGCTCACCGACACGGGCGACGATGCCTCCGGCTTCCGCATCCTGAGCAGCAAGGCAGCCATCGGCTGGCACATGCTCTATCAGACCGATTACACCGAGATGCTTGCCGAGGCCGTGACCGCCGAAGCGAGCGCCGAAGGCTGGGCCACCGGCCCGTTCGAAGAGATCGATGAGCCGAACGAGGCGCGCGCCGCCAACACCAATGGTGTGATCCTGACCGCCCTGCACTACCGCACCTTCGGGCCGCTGCTGCATCCCGTGGGCGAGCGGGCGGAACCGGCGGCCCAGATCATCACGGACCAGGCCGCGCCGCTGCGGTCCGGCGTGAGGCGCGAGTGACCGTTGCGGCGCCCCTGCCGGCCGCTGGCCTGCGCGCGCGCCTGTCCTATCCGTCCGGGCAAGAAGGGCGGGATCAGCGGTTCGACTTTCTCCGCGGCTATGCGATGCTTTCGGTGATCGCCGCGCATCTGGAGATGTTTTCCTGGTTCAACTTCCTGTTCTGGGAACGCCTTGGCTTCGTTTCCGCAGCCGAGTTGTTCGTCGTCGCCTCAGGGCTTGTGCTGGGGGTGGTGAACCGCCGCGTCAGCGACCGGGAGGGACTGGAACAGGTCACGGTGCGGGCGCTGCGGCGGGCCTTCGTGCTTTACCGCGCGCAGCTCATCGTGATCCTTCTGGTGATGGCGATCGCCGCCATCGGAATCGCGGACATGACGGCGCTGACCAGTTTCACCGACCGATGGGCCGGTGTCACCTATACCCTGACCCCCGATCCCGGCCTGCCCTGGATGACGCAGCTCGGGCAGGCGGTGCTGATGCAGCGGTCGCCGCACCAGATCCAGATCCTCAGCCTTTATGTGCTGCTGCTCGCGGTCAGCCCACTTCTTTTGTGGCTCTTGCGGATGAGGATGCTCGGGATCTATTTCGCCCTCACATGGGCGCTCTGGTTTTCGGAGCTTCTGGCGCCTCCGGATCGTATCCTGCTCGGGATGCAGTTCGAGTTCGCCTTCCCCCTGCTTGGCTGGCAGGTGCTCTTTACCCACGCGCTCGCGGTCGGCTTCTTTCGTGCGGAAATCGGCGCATGGCTTGCGCAGAGGGGCCGCGGCAATCTGGCTGTGGCCGTCAGCATCATCCTTGCCCTCGGGTTCCTGGTTTTGGCGCAGGCCTCGCCCAACCCGTCGTTTCCGTCATGGGCGCGCCTGCCGCTGATCGACCCGGACACGTTCTATTCGCTGTATGGCCGCTATTTCCTCAAGGACGAACTTCCCCTGCCCCGGCTGCTGAATGTGGCGGTGTTCTTCGTCAGCCTCTATGCCCTGCTGACATGGTTCTGGGTGCCCCTGTCGCGCGCCCTGGGTTGGCTGCTGATCCCCATCGGCGAGGCAAGCCTTTATGTCTTTCTCATGCATCTGCTGTTCATCGGGCTGATAGACCAGCTTCCCGGCTATTTCGACGGGGTGCCGAGTTTCGACGCCGTCTGGCCCGGGATGATCTGGGTCAACACGGCGCTCTATCTGGCCACCGTACTGGGGCTTTGGCTGATGGTGCGGACCCGGTTCCTGTTCGCGATCGTTCCTCGGTGACAGGCTAGAAGGTGTTCACCGAGAAGCCTGCAAAGACCTGATCGCTCATCAACAGATAGCCCGCGCGCAGGCTTACTGGTGATGTGCCGAGGCGCTTGCTGATGCTCAGGCTCGCCTCATCATACTCGGTGCTGCCCCCGCGAGAGAGGCCGAGCGTGATCCCCGGTTCGGCAAAGGTGGTCTGCGCCTGAAGAAAGAACGACCTGTTCACCGTGCCGACGCTCGCCTGCAGGAAATAGCTGCCCCAGCCCGTGTTGCCGAACCGCTGCGCCGAGGCGGTAAGGCCGGGGGTCACCTCCGAAAGGTTGTCGCCGCTGAAGCCGAGCGTGGGCCCTGCGGACAGGCTCAGCCCCTCGACGCCGAAGTTGAACGGTAACCGGCGGGTGAAGCTGAGACCCGCGCTGATGCCGCCGTCGTAATCCGTGACCGTCATGCCAAAGGTATAGTCGCCGCGCGTCGCGCTCAGCACCCCGCCGACGGACGAGCGGGAAACATCCACACTCGCATAGATCCCGTCGGCCAGGGCCGCAGACGTGCCGAGGCCGGACATCACGATTGCCAAGGCGCCGGCCGATGGCACCCTTAGTCGCGTCAATTTCATGCGGTGACTTCCCTCGTGACTTCCTGCGCACCCGTCAGGATCAAGCGATCAGCCCGGCCCCCGGTTCCAAAGCCATGCCCGGAAAGCGGGATTCTGCCAGCCTTCGCTCAACCCCCGGAAACCCCGGCGTGGCGTCAATCGATCAGCCGCGACTCCAGCGCGGCGCGGATGCTTGAATGCCACGCTTCGGCGACCATGCGATAGCCTTCCTCGCTCAGATGGACGCCATCCGGCGAACGATGGATGTCGGCCGCCTCGACATCGACAAGCCTGACCCCCAGCGCGCCATACTGTGTCTCGACCAGCTGCGCCAACCCTTCGTTGAACAGCCGGATCGTGTCGTTGTTGGTGCGCGTCGGATCACCGTCTTCCCAGTAATCGCCCCCCAATGTGGTCAGCGTCATCACATGAACTTCGGGGCCGCCTGCAGTATTCACGATCTGATCAAGCAATAGCTGCATCTGGCCCAGCATCGTCTCGGCGCTGTCGCCCTGCCGCACGTTGTTCGTCCCGGCGAGAAGGAGGACGATGTCATCCGGGGTCATCTCTGCCTGCTCGATGAGATGCACCGACGCGGGCTGATCGCCGCTGAATATCTCATAAGCCACGCCACCGATATCCACGGCTTCGTTGACAGGTCGGGTGAACCATTCGATCGGCTGGCCGGGATAGCCGTTGTGGTCGGCGTCCGGGATATCGCCGTCATTGTCCATCCCGACGAAATCGAAGGCGATTCCGTCCTCGCTCATCAGATCATAAAGATAGCCGCGATAGCCGCCACGGGACGCGGGATTGTAATACATGCCATATGTGTTGGATGCACCAAGCGGCATGATGCGGATCGTCTCGCCGCCCGAAAGATCGAGGCTGGCCCGCTCGGGCAGGCAGCGCCCTTGTGCCGGGTCGACCTGGGCAACCCAGCCGGTCGGGTCCACCACCTCGCGCAGGATCGGGCCATAGGCCTTGAAGAACAGCGTTTCCAGCATGATGCCGTTGTTGTTCGCCGTCTGTGTCCGGATCGCCCCGCGCCCATCTTCATAGATGCCTTCGTAAAACCCCCGCTCAGGGTCGAACTGTGGCGCGATGGCGTCGAACAAGAGGTCGGTATAGGGGGTTTCCCACAGCGCCCAGAGCCCAAGCGCACCCTTGAGCGCGACAGCCGCATGTTGCGGCACCCAGTTTCCCGCCTCGGTGATCGTGGCCCAGGGGCGCCCGTCGCTGAAGATCGTGTCATAGACGAAGAACGGCGATTCCAGCAACTGATGCTCGGTCCGGGCGGTGAGGATGCCGGTTGCCTGATGACGCCGCGCCTGCACCTCATAGATATTCTGCGCCGCGCGGGCGATCCAGCCACCGACATCCGTTGCCGCCGGATCGCCAAGGCCGAATTCGATGCCGAGCAGCGCGTAGCTTTCGGTCACGACATAATTCTGCGCCCCCAGAACCCGGGGGTCGCGAGCGTCATAGGGGATTTCAACGCCATACATCCACAGCGTCTCATAGGGTTCGGGCGCGAGTGCGGCCTCTACGTCGAAGCCCCAGAGCTGGAACGCACGGGCTGAATATTCCTCATACCCCAGACGGCCTTCCTGCAAGTATATCACGTTGCCGTTCCCATCGAGCGCGGCCCCGTAAAGAAACCCGTCCTGAACCAGTTGGCACCAGTTCCAGCGGGTCACGATATGCCGCGCCTTCGGCTGACGTTCCGGGAAACGCTGTTCAACGATACGAAGCCAGCTGAGCAACCGCGCGATGTCGATGGCGGAACAACCGATCTCGCCCGGTTCGTTCAGATAGTTCGTGGGGACGGCGGTCCGCGTGTCATAGGCCTTGTTCGGACAGTCCCGCTGGAACAGATCGAGACTGCCCAGCGTTTTGAGTATCCGGTCCAGACGGTCGTTCAGCTCTGCGTCGTCGATGATCCCCAGCCCATGTGCCGAAACCGTCGCCGCAAGGGCCGACCCCACATCCCAGAGCGTGGTGGAGGGAAAATTATGAGAGGCGTTTACAAGGCCGGTGCCGGGCTGGGTGTTGTTCTCGAAATAGACCCAGGCCTGACGGGCCATCTCCATCTCTGCGGGGGTCAGCTCACCACGGCGCGGCATCGCCACAGGCTCGGTCACCGACAGCGGCCGTTCGGCCCAGTCGGGGGTTTGCGCCCGCGCATCCCCGCCTTGATAGATGGTCGGCGCGATCACGCTCGCGCATAAAATCGCCGAACGCGCGATCTTTCTCATGGATATTCCGGCAGAAGTGAGGACAGGATGGATCATTCGCAACAAATTCAGTCTTACTGCGAGAATAGAGCATGATCCCCGTTGCGCAAGCGTGCGTCCGCGAAAGAACGTTTCTCCCTCTTAAACTCCGGCCCCTCACTCTGGCCCTCGGCATCATCGGGCTGACCACCGCGCCGTGCGAGGCGTTCTCTGCAAATGGCGACCGGGCCACGGCGGGGCAGCTCTGGCTTGCGCAGGGACTTGAATCGCGCTCACCGCCCCCGAGGCTGTGGGGAGAGACATCGGGGGGTGACGAGGCCTTCGTCCAGCTGACGCCCGAGGAAGATCGCTGGCTGCGCGCAGCCTGGGCCTATTTCAACGGCGCCCCTGCCCCGCAAGCCCCTCCACCGCAAGCGCCGCCACCGCCCCAGGCGCAGCCCGCGCCGCCGCCCGTACAGCAACAGCCGTCACCACCCCAGCCGGTCCAGCAGCAATGGAGCGGCAACCCCGGCGGCGGCTTTGTTCCCTCGCCTTCCGATCCGCGCCTTCTGGTCGAGGTGCGGGCCGGCACCAATGTCGCGACACCCTGGTCCATCGCGGATCAGCTTGCGGCCCTTCTGATTGCGCATCGGATGGGCCTGATCGACGCCCGCACATTCGACCGCCGCGCCACCCGGCTTGTTGATTTCCTCAACTGGATGACACTCACGCCCGACCGGATGCCGAACCGTTTCTACAACGTCGACTCGGGCACCGCGCTCGGCGGCGATCTGCAACCCGGCATCGCAGGCTGGTCGGCGGTCGAAACAGGGCGACTTTTGCTATGGCTTCGCATCGCGGCCGAGGAACATCCCAAATTCGCCCCCTTCATCCGCAACGCGGTAGCCCGGCTGAGTGTCTGCCGCATCATTTCCGATCGCAGCCAGTTGCAGATCGCGACCGCCGGGCCCGACGGGCTCCAGACCGCGCCGGAAACGGGCCGTGGCTACGATGCCTATGGCGCCCAGGGATATCGCGCCTGGGGGATGGAGGTGCCTGTCCCGGAGGTGCAGGATGTCTATCCGTATGAGACCGAAATCCTGGGCCTCCGCTTCCCGCTGACCGAGGATGTCGACAATCAGGCCCCCCTGATGACGACGCCGCCCGCCTATCTGGGGCTTGAACTGGGCTTTGCGACGCTGGGCGATCGCGTCGACGAGGTTGCCGGAGGCCGGGCGGCAGATGACCTGATGGCCGCACTCGCCGAAGTTCAGGCACGCGCCTATGCGCAGACCGGGCGGCCGATGGGGCGCAGTGATTTCCGCCGCGGCGAGGATCCCACCACGATCTTTGCGACCGCGCTTGCCCAAGGCTATCCGTGGTCGGTGATCGCCCCAGATGGCAGCCTCCGTCCCTCGCTCGCGCTCGTCTCGACCCGGGCGGCCTTCGCGCTGAATACCTTTGCCGACGATGCGAATGCGGCGCTCTTGCTGTCGCTGGTCGAGGAACTCTATGATCCCGGCACGGGCTGGTATGAAGGACGCTACGAGACGACCGGCGCCTATGAGATGACCCGCACAAGCGCGACGAACGCCTTTGTGATGGCGACCGTCGCTTACCGCAACCTCGGCCCGCTGTTCCCGGACACCGCACGACCCACCGACCTGCAACCCGTCACGCAAGGGTCGGACGGAAGGTGCATCCTGCCCCTTGCGAACCCCTCGCCGCCGTTCTGACGGGACGGAGGCGTCGGGCGACGGCATGTCGGGGGGGCGAGCGGGGCTTCGGCAGCACCATCGCAATCCGTGCCTTCTGCCGGCTGCGGAGCCTCGTCGAGCGCCTTCTCAACACGCTCAAGAACGCCCGCAGCACAGCCAATCTCTACGAAAATCTCGCGGAGAAGCTCGCGACGACAGGTGTGAGTATTTCAACTCCGAGGAGCAACCAAAATACTTGGTAGCGTCAAATATCTTTCGCACATTCTGTCATGCGACGGCACCGAGGGCTGAGGTCTGCTCCGCGTAGAGCGGGGCCATGTTCATGTATTTGGACGTCGACCACTGGCTGGCCGCGATGTGGCGCAGGCGTGCTGCGGCGAGGTTGAGGCAGCGCTGACCGTCGGGGAATGCCCCACCACCCGCGTGCGCCGGCGGATCTCCCTCATAATCCGCTCCAGCGGATTGTTGGTGCGGATCTTCAGCCAGTGGCTGTCGGGGAAGCTGTAATAGTGCAGCGTTTCGTCGATATGGGCCTCAACCAATCGGCCGCTTTCCCCAGCTTCTGGGGACGCAGGTCCTCCACCACGGTGGCGGCCTTCTCGGCGCCGCTTCACGGCTTTCCTGCGCGTGGATCGCTTTCAGCATGTGGCTGATCTCGCGCACCTTGGTTGTCGGCACATGGCCGAAGGCGTTGCGGGAAAAATGCACCATGCAGCGTTGCCAGCGCGCGTCGGGCAGAAAGTCGGCAATGCTCTCGACGAGGCCGCGGCAGGCGTCCGAGATGATCAGCTGCACGCCGCTCAGGCCCCGGTCAACCGGGTGGCGCAGGAAGCTCGACCAGCCCGACGTGTCCTCCTTGGCGCCCTCGCAGATGCCGAGGATCTCGCGGTAGCCCTCGGAATTGACGGCGCTAGCAACCAGCAGCGAGACGTTGCGCACCTCGCCCGCCGAGTCCTGCCGCTGGTCAGTGCCAGTCACACCGCTTCACGCCGAAACTCCGTGACGTTGCCCCCTGCATCTAATCCAGTTTGAGGTAGGCTCTGGCCCAACCGAGAGGACCAGAGATGAAGCGCAGCAGGTTCACGGACGAGCAGATCATCGGCATTCTGAAAGAGCATGAGGCCGGGGTTTCCGTCGCCGATCTGTGCCGCAAGCACGGCGTCAGCGATGCGACGGTCTACAAATGGAAGGCCAAGTATGGCGGCATGGATGTCAGCGAGGCAAAGCGGCTGAAGGGCCTTGAGGACGAGAATGCGCGCCTGAAACGGCTTCTGGCGGATGCCATGCTCGACAATGCCGCGTTGAAGGATCTCTTGGGAAATGTATGGTCCGCCCCGCTATTGCAAGGTTTTCGTGGGTGACGCACCGGCTTGCGTAAATGTATCCGGCCTCTGATCAGTCAGCCGCTTTTGGCGGCAAGGCCTTGATGAGATCCGCGCCTCGGGTTCCAGATTAGTGGTGCGGGATCGGGTCCCGCTTTTTTGCGCGTGGCTTATCCGAGGTCGGTCAACCGTTTGGTCATCACTTTCCCCTGCAATCGGTTCTGCCGTCGGCTGGTCAGCTCGGAGCTGCCCCTTTCTACTGCAGATAGACAGTGCCAGGCTTCGTCAGGATGGCCCAGACGATCCAGGTCAGCTTGTTGGTCAGGGCGACGACGGCCTTGTTGCGATGTGTTCGTGCTTCAAGGGATGAGAGCCAGCCACCGAGGGCATGGTTCGCCCGGTTCAGGTGTAGGAAGCAAGATCTCGCCCCGTGGATGATCAGCCGCCGCACATAGCGATTGCCGCGCTTGCTGATGCCGAGAAGGGTCCGCTTGCCCCCGGTCGAATGCTCTGCCGGAACCAGCCCCAGCCATGCGGGCAGATCGCGCGCTCTACGGAACTGCCGACCGTCCCCTGCGGCTGCGACGATCGCGGTCGCGCCAAGTGCGCCTATGCCCGGGATGGTTACCA
This sequence comes from Halodurantibacterium flavum, assembly GCF_042681825.1. NCBI lineage: Bacteria > Pseudomonadati > Pseudomonadota > Alphaproteobacteria > Rhodobacterales > Paracoccaceae > Halodurantibacterium > Halodurantibacterium flavum. The sequence goes on along the minus strand of NZ_JBHUGH010000008.1, from coordinate 13,118 downwards.
GGCGACTGACGGCGTCATGCTGGCTGGCATAGGCCTCGACCTTGCCGGTCACGGCCTTGATGCGCCCTTCGATGTAAGCGAGGTCATCGAGCGGTTCTTCGAGCAGCACCCGCATGGTGGAGGTCAGATCATTCTCCGGATTGGCCAGATGTCGCCGGATGTCTGCATGGAAGCCGCCAGCACCGACCCGCATCGCCAGCCCATATTCGAGGCAGAAGGCACGCGCCTGGTTCATGAGTGCTGTTCACTGCGCGACCAGGTGGTCGCGGATGCGATGCAGGGCTTGCAGGTCGACCTGCTCCGGCGTCCGAACCGCGACGAAGCGCATCGTCGGTCGCGTTACCGCTTCCGCAATCGCCGCCGCATCAACCGTGTCGGACTTGTTCGATTTGACGTAGGGCTTCACGAAGCGCGCCGGGATGATCCGGGCGTTATGGCCCATGGCAGCCAGCCGCCGCGCCAGCCATTGCGAGCCCGGGCACGCTTCCATGCCAATCAGTGTCTTCGGTGCAGCCTCGAGGAAGGCCAGCAACGTGTCGCGCGAGAACTTCGCGCGCTGGATCACCGCTCCGGCGGCGTTCAGGGCGACGACGTGGAACACCTTCTTGCCGATGTCGATGCCGAAGGCCGTCGCTTTGGGATCAGGTTTGGTTCGCATCCTTTCTCTCCGTTTGGTGTTGTGCCCCATGCTACGCCGGGGTGCGGGGCGGACCATCCCATTAGTGGTAGCGCCCGCCGCGAAGCGGCAAGCGGTCGCGCATCTGGTGGCGGGTCACGGGATGAGCGAACGGCGGGCGTGCCGGGTGATCGGCTGTTGCCGGATGACCATGCGCTATGAGGCGATCCGGCAGGATGACCCCGTGCTGCGCGAGCGGCTGAAGGAGCTGGCGCGGGTGCGCCGCCGGTTCGGCTATCGGCGGCTGCATGTCTTCCTGCGCCGTGAGGGTCATGAGGTGAATCACAAGCGCCTGTTCCGCATCTACCGCGAGGAGCGGCTGCATGTCCGCCGCCGCGGGGGCCGCAAACGGGCGATAGGGACGCGAGCCCCGATGGCACTTCCGCTGATGCCGAACCAGCGCTGGTCGCTCGACCCTCGCCATGGGCACTCGGACCAGTGGCGTTCCCATGGCTCGATGTCCGACCAGCTGACCGACGGCCGCCGCTTCCGGGTGCTGACTGTGGTGGATGACTGCACGCGGGAATGCCTTGCCCTGATAGCAGACACATCCCTGTCGGGCGCAAGGGTGGCGCGGGAGTTGGCAACCCTGTTCGAGGCGCGTGGAAAGCCCCAAACCGTAGTCAGCGACAACGGGACCGAATTCACCTCGAATGCCATCCTGACCTTCGCTGACGACCGCAAGATCGACTGGCATTACATCGCGCCCGGAAAGCCGACCCAGAATGCCTTCATCGAAAGTTTCAACGGCCGCCTGCGGGACGAACTCCTGAACGAGACGCTGTTCCCGTCCCTGAACCATGCCCGCGCCACGCTGGCCGCCTGGCGCAAGGACTACAACACCGAACGCCCCCACTCCCGCCTCGGCTGGCAGACGCCGGCCGCGTTCGCCCAGACCTTCGCCCCGCAACGGGGCCTGACGCTGCGCAACATGCAAAGCTCCGCGCCAGCCCCCGTTGCCCAACTCGCCCAAACAGGCAAAACTCAAACCCGGAGTCTCGCTCTCACTGGATAAAAGTTGGGGGGCAACGTCATCCGGCGTAACCGCTGTTCTCTCCCCACGTTGCCCGTAGCCGCCTGATCTGTGATCGAGGTCGCATGGATGAGCGGGAAGGAGTTTCTCCATGGAGAGTACAATGGAGGTTCTCACATCGCGTGGTGGACGGCGCGATGCCCATCGCCACTGGCCTGACGAGATCAAGGCGCAGATCGTGTCTGAGAGCTTGCGACCGGGCGCGACGGTGAATGAGGTGGCCGAGCGCCACGGTCTGAAGGCGAACCACCTGTCGTCATGGAGAACCATGGCGCGTCAGGGCAAGCTGGTGCTACCTGCGCCGGAGGGCGCTGTCGAATTCGCCGCCATGGTAGTCGAAAGGCCCATGCAAGAGCCACCGCCTGTCAAAGCAGTTTCTCGCACCGAGATTGTTGTCGGTCCAGTGACTATCCGTCTTGAGGAAGGTGCGTCGGCTGCCCGTATTGCCGCCATTGCTCGCGCATTGGCGTCCGCGTCATGATCTTCCCTTCGAACCGCGTCCGGATCATGGTGGCGACCAAGCCCGTGGACTTCCGCAAGGGGCACGACGGGTTGGCCGCGCTGGTGAAGAACGAGCTGCACAAGGACCCGTTCACCGGAACGGTCTTCGTGTTTCGGTCTCGCAAGGCGGACCGGTTGAAGCTGATCTACTGGGATGGCAGCGGGATTGTGCTGGCCTACAAAAGGCTGGAAGAGCACACGTTCGCCTGGCCCGGCATCAAGGATGGGCTAATGACGCTGACGCATGCCCAGTTCGAGGCGCTGTTTGCGGGGCTCGATTGGCGGCGCGTCCGCGCCGTGGAGACGAGAACGCCGGAGACCGTCGAATAGCTGCGGCACGATGACTCGCGGCACCAGATTCCGAAGGCAACGTGGATCGGAATTTGGTAGGTTCCGGCTATGCTGAACGCCGCTGATCTTCCCGATGACATTGTCGCCCTGAAGGTGATGCTGATTGCGGCGACAGCACGCGAAGCGGAGACGGTTGCGCAGATCGCCCGCAAGGATGAGCGGATCGAACGGCTTGAGAAGCTGGTCGCAGCATTCAAGCAGGCAGCCTTCGGACGCAAATCCGAGAAGACCGATCCTAACCAATTCGACCTGGCGCTGGAAGACCTGGAGACGGCCATGGCCGTGATCCAAGCCGAGGATGAGGCGGACACTGGCGTGGTTGGCGGAAGCAGGATTGCCAAACCCCGCGCGGCCAATCGCGGCTCGCTTCCAAAACATCTTCCCCGGATCGAAGAGGTCATCGAGCCGCACAGGCTGGTCTGTGCCTGCGGCAGCGGCCTGCATTGCATCGGCGAGGATGTCTCAGAGCGACTGGATGCGGTCCCGGCACAGTTCCGCGTCATCGTCACACGCCGTCCCAAGTATGCGTGCCGGGCCTGCACCGACGGTGTCATTCAAGCTCCGGCTCCGGCACGGCTGATCCAGGCGGGTCTGCCGACGGAAGCGACCGTCGCCCACGTGCTGGTTTCCAAATATGCCGATCACCTGCCACTATATCGGCAGGCCCAGATCATGAGCCGCCAGGGCATTGATCTCGACCGCTCCACGCTCGCCGATTGGGTCGGCCGTGCGGCATTCGAACTGCGTCCGGTCTTCGATGCACTGATTGCGGACCTGAAGCGATCAACCAAGCTCTTCATGGACGAGACGCGTGCTCCGGTTCTCGATCCCGGCTCCAGCAAAACCAAAACGGGATACTTCTGGGCGCTGGCGCGTGATGACCGACCATGGAACGGCGGCGCGCCTCCGGGCGTGGCATTTACCTACGCACCCGGTCGCGGCGGACAGCATGCCGAGCGGATATTGCAGGGCTTCTCCGGCATTCTGCAGGTCGATGGCTATGCCGGATACAACAGGCTGATCGCACCGGAGCGGACTAATCCCGACATTCGTCTTGCCTATTGTTGGGCTCACGCACGGCGCAAGCTTATCGAGATCACGCGCAACGGATCAGCGCCGATTGCTGAGGACGGCGTGAAACGGATTGGCGAACTCTATCGGATCGAAGCCGAGTTGCGCGGCCTCGATCCCCATGCCCGACTGGCTGGAAGGCGCGAACGATCTGCGCCGCTGGTGGCCGACATGCAGACCTGGCTCATCCATCACCGCGCTCGTGTCGCGACAAAATCTCCGCTCGGCGAAGCCCTGGCTTACATCGCCAAATACTGGGACGGTCTGCAGCTCTTCCTGGCTGACAGGCGCATCGAGATCGATAGCAACAGCGTCGAGCGGACCATCAGGCCGATTGCCCTCAATCGCAAGAACGCGCTCTTTGCCGGACACGATGCCGGAGCGGAGAACTGGGCCACCATTGCCTCGCTCATTGAGACGTGTAAGCTCAACACCATCGACTCATTCGCCTATCTGACAGCAACGCTGACGGCCATCGTCAACGGCCATAAGCAAAGCCGGATCGATGAGTTGCTGCCTTGGAATTGTTCCCCCAGGGTATGATCCTCTACCGCAGGATGAGGTTCAAGATGTTCAGCCACGTAATGATTGGTGCAAATGACGTTGAGGCCATGGTGGCCTTCTATGATGTAGTCCTTGGCACGCTCGGATTGGCGCGTGAGCCCGTTCAGACGGCCGATAGCCCAGCAGGCTTTATCTGGCAGCGGTGCGGACAACGATGGCCCCAGTTTGCTCTAAGACGTCCGTTCGACGGTCGACCGGCAACTGTGGGGAACGGTGTGCAAGTCAGTTTTGCAGCGGTATCGCGGCAGAACGTCGTCGTGGCTTGGCAAACTGCGCTTGATAACGGAGGATCAGATGAAGGCGAACTCGGTATCCGTTCCCAATACAATGATGACTTTTTCGCTGCCTATTGTCGCGACCCAGAGGGCAACAAACTGTGCTTCGTTCATACTCATGATCTGCCATAGGTTTTCGCAAGCAGCAGCCTTCAGATCAAGCCGATACCTCAGCTAGCTGAGGGACGCAGGTGCGGCAGGCACATCGCTTACGATCTATCAGGATCGGATCGGCCAGCTCTACGAGAACCTGCAGCACGAGGATGAGCGTGCGCAGGCAGCCGAAGTATTCCGGACCCTGGTCGATCAGGTAACGCTTATTCCCGAGAATGGCGAACCGGCGATCGTCCTGCGCGGCGATCTCGGCGCGATCCTGCGCTTTGCCGCAGGTAAGAAAAACCCCGACTTCCTTGCGGAGGCCGAGGCTCTGGACAACCTGCTATCGCAGGAAAGTCTGGTTGCGGGGAACCGCAACAGACGATCCCTGCGGAATGGGGCTGGAAATGCAAAAACCTCCGCGGCGGGGCCTGCGGAGGTTTCGCAATTATCGTTGGTTGCGGGGGCCGGCGTCGATCATATCTTGCGATCGACGCCAGCAAAGATGGTTGCGGGAGGGTGCACCCATCTTTACTTACGATCCGGCGACGGCGGACATTTGCCTAGCGGCGCCTTGCCGGACACAGAGGAATCGACTGCTCAAATCAGTGACTTTCTCTCAATCTTGTTTCGAACCGCCGCGTAGACCGTCGAGGCGGGGCGATGTCCTGCCTCGCGGCACCGAGGCAGGACAATGCGAGTTCAGGCCAGCCCTTCTTCCTTGAGCGCCTGCTGGACGGCTGGGCGGCTGCCGATCCGCTGCGCAAATTCACCGAGCTTCGGCCAAGGCGACATATCCATCTTGAGGAAGTTGCACCAGCCGAGCAGCGTGAACAAATAGGCATCGGCCACGGTGAAGCTATCGCCGACCAGATAGCCGGAAGCGCCGATGCGATCCTGCGCCGCAGTCAGACGGCTGGCGATGAGTTTCTCGAAGAAGGGCCGCGCTTCGGCGGGAAGGTCAGGGCGGAACAGCGGCCCGATGGACTTGTGCACCTCGGTGGCGAGGAAGTTCAGCGTCTCGAGTAATTTCCAGCGCCCGTCGCCGGTGACATCACCAAGTTTGCCATCAGCCTTGTCTGCGATGTATTGCAGCACCACTGCGGCCTCGGAAATTCTGGTGTCGCCATCGACGATTGTCGGCACAAGCCCAAGCGGATTGATAATGGTATAATCCTCGCCATCGACCTTGTTGCCGGCGGGGTCCATCTCGACCTTTCGACAGGTCAGCGGCAGGCCGACCTCAAGGCAAGCGATATGGGCGGCCAGAGAACAGGCTGCGGGTATGTAGTACAAGTCCATTGTCGTTTCTCCTTTTCGAAGAGGTGCGGCTCCGATACCCTGCTACCTGAGCCGAAGATTTTGTGTCAGAAGCGCCAGACCAAGCCAGTACCGACAAGCAGTGGATCCAGCGTAACCTTTGCGGCTGCCGGCGGCCCGCCGGCGCCCAATGTGCCGCGGGCGTCAGTTTCGATCCAGATCTTTTTCACGTCAAAATAAACGCCCAGCCGATCGTTGATCATGCTTTCGAAACCGACCTGGAGGACAGTGCCCCAGCCGTTGTCCACGTCGAACCCGGCCACATCCCGGTCATCTGAATCAAGCATGATGGTATAATTAATACCCGCGCCAACATAGGGCTCGAACCTAGGATTGCCGGTGGGGATCCGGTACTGAAGCGCAAGAATTGCGGGGGCGTAGGTCACGTCACCCAGATAAGATCCGGCGAGTGCTCCGGCACCGCGAACCTCTGCAGTCGGAGGAATCCCGAAGGTGAAGCTGGCCGAGAGCTGTTCGTTGAAGCGATAGCCGATATCGAAGCTTAACGAATAGTTGGGGTCAACTGATACGTCGGCACCCGGGAAGGTCGCACCGGCGACGGACAGATCGACTCCAGGGCTGAAGAATACCCCAACAGGCCCACCCCGCAAGTACCAGCCCTGATGGGCCTCATCCTGGTCCTGGGCCAGAGCTGCACCGTTCAGGCCCAGGACCAAAGCGATAGCTAATGAAGAAGTTATCTGGCGCATGCGTTTCCTCCCTGATGTGCCAAAATCGTTGTGCTGCCCACCGGTGTTGCACGGTGGTGGAACTGTTCCTGACTAGAGCAGCTTGCGTAAGTCTGGTGCGGTGGTGAGCGAATCGTCCATCACGGTGTAGCCCTTAGACATGAGGCGGCGAACGATCGCCATGTCGCGCGGCGTACCAAAACAGATGGCACCAACCAGCCGACCGTCGATGACGGAGAACCGTGTGAAGGCCCTGCTCTCGCCTTTCCGCAGGAAGATGTTGCCCTTCTCTGGCTGAATGTCGCCGATCATCTGGATGTTGAGATCATACTGGTCAGACCAGAACCAGGTGTTGATGTCATAGGGCACCCCCTTGCCCAGCATGCTTCGCGCCGCAGCCGCAGCCTGGTCTTGCGCGTTGGCCCAGGACTCCATCCGGATGGGCTGGCCGGCGCCGACGCGCATCGCTGCCACGTCGCCGGCAGCGAAAATCCGCTGGTCGGACGTGCGCAGGAATTCATCGACGACGACGCCATTGCCGGTTTCAAGCCCGGCCTCGCCCGCGATCGAGTCATTGGCAATCGCGCCGATCCCGACCACGACCACGTCCACAGCCAGCGTTTCCCCGTTTGAAAGGATCACGCTTTCGATCCGGTCCTGTCCGCAAACTGTCTCGACCGACGTATTCAAATGAATAACCGTACCGTGCTCCCTGTGCACCTCGGCCAGTGCGGCACCGACGTCCGCCGGAAGGCTCCGGCCACAGAGCCGGTCTCCGAGCTCCACGACGACCGTTTCCATGCCCATCTTGCGGGCCGTGGCAGCCACCTCGAGGCCAATCCAGCCCGCCCCGATGGACAGAAGCCTCTTTCCCGGCGCCATCGCAGCCCGCAAAGCCTCGGCATCATCGACGCTGCGCAAATAGAAGACGTTGCTTTTGCCCGTGAACGGACCATCGAGTGTGCGGGCGCGGCTGCCGGTCGCGATCAGCAGCCGGTCGTATGGCAGACGCTCACCGGTGGAAAGCGCCACCATCTGCGCGGCACGGTCGATTGCCTCGGCGCGCTGGCCGAGACGAACCTCGATATTGAGGCTGCGCGCGGTATCGGCATTCAGAAGACAGGTGCTATGCGGGTCGGCAGCCCCCTGAAGCACGGCTTTCGAGAGTGGCGGCCTCTCGTAGGGATGATACCGTTCTTCCGACAGGATTGTGATAGCCCCGTCAAAACCTTCGCTCCGGAGCGTTTTGCTCGCATTTGCAGCAGCCTGCCNGCATTTGCAGCAGCCTGCCCTCCACCAATGATGACCATCCGCATTATCTGGAAACCTCCCCGTCTATCCCCTCGCGCGGCGCAGATAAGGTCTGCGCCGCGCTCGTCAGTAGGCAATCATCGCTCTGCTGGCGAGTTGCGCCTTCAGCTCACGACCCGACCTTGAAGCTCTCGGGGAATGGCGCGCCCCAGGAGCTGAAGATGCCGGGCTGATCTGCCCGCCACATGCGCGGCGGCGCCTTCCGATCCACGCAGCGCGGCATCTCGCCAGACAGTTCGTAGCGGTTGCCATCCGGCGTCATGAAGTAGGAGTAGAGGTTCGAGCCGACGCCATGCCGCCCCGGACCTGCCTCCAACATGACCCCGCCACGCGCGACCTGATCGAGCATGAGCTTCATGTATTCGAGGTTCGGGATCGTCCAGGCGAGGTGATCCAGCGTCTCGTGCGGAGCACCGGCGAACATCGCCACGTCGTGGTGATAATCGCCGACATGGAGCCAGGCGGCAAGCCGCCCCTGTCCCCCGGGGAACTCGACGATGTCGGCCGCATAAAAATCGACATGCTTTGTAAGGAACTCGATCGTCTGCGACGAATCCGGCCCCACACGCAGCGTGATGTGGTCAAGGTCCACCGGCGCCATCCCGCTCAAATGATTGGTGACCCGCGCAGCAGGATTGTAGTAATGCTGCCGTGCCTTGGAATCCAGAAGGACGATCTGCATCTTTTGTTTCTGGGGCGGCAGATCGAACTCGATCGCCTTCTCCACGCCCGGATCAGGGGCGGTCATCTCGCGCACCTGCACTCCGGCATCCGCTACACGCTTGCTGTAGCGCTTGAGATCCTCTTCGTCATCTGCGGCGATGGCAAAGCTGATGACCCCAGTTCCGCCCTCGGTCACGGCCACATCGAAGGTGCCGTCGGTGCCGCAGGTGAGGTAAACCGCGCCGTCCTGGCGGGCGATTTCTTCAAGCCCAAGCACCTCGGTGTGAAAGCGCACCGATTCCTCAAGGTTTTTTACACGCAGACGTGCGTGAGACAGTTTCTGAAGAGCCACTATATCCTCCGTTTAGATGGTTCCGTTAAGTTCAGAGCCCCCTGCGGAGCGCTTCTTCCATGAAGTCGAGGCGATCATTGCCCCACCACATCTCATCGCCCAGGATCATGGTGGGCATACCGAACACACCTGCATCATGCGCGGCCTGAGTGCTGACCTCGTATCGGTCCGCAGCATCCTTCGATTCTACCCAAGCGGAAAGCGTCTCAGGGCTCCAGCCAAAGCGTTTCGCCAAGTCGGCCAGTAGCGCCGGATCGGCCGGATCGTCTCCTTCGCCCCAGACCCGGTTCCAGGCATCGCGAATGAAGGCTTCGCCCTCTCCCTTGTCGGCTGCGAAAAGAAAGGCCTTGTTGAGGGCTTCGGAGGCAAGCGATTTCGGGAAGGCGAGCGGCACGCCGTACTTCTCGGCCCAGCGGTCGAGATCCTTGCGCAGGTAGCGGATCTTCAGCGGAATGGTGACGTTCGATGGCCCGGTATTGCCGGCCATGAGCTTGAGCTTGGGAAGGTTCGCCACTCGTGGGCAGAACTCCAGACGGTGGGCCTTGCAGATCTGCGGCACCTTCTGGAAGGCCAGATAGGCAAAGGGGCTCATGAAGTCGAAGTAGAAGTCTAGCTGGCGCGCAGTCATTTCTTGCTCTCGGCTTCAAGCTCGGCGGCAAGCCTGGCCCACTGCCGACCCGATTCGCGCGCGCCCTCCAGAACAGGCTCGGGCACAAGGCTGTACGGCGGGCGGCATGGACCCGCTGTCATCCAGCCGGCGGCATCCATGCGCGCCTTCTCTATACCAATGTTATAGACCGAGAATTCCTTGAAAGACCCATTGGGAAACAGCGTCCGGTACGTCATGCCGATTCGGTCCGTCAACGCCTTGGCGCGCGTCCAGTCGCCGGTCTTGCGCGCCTCGGCCACCAGGTCGCGCAGCTGGATCGCGGGGGTAGGTCCGCAAACCGCGCCACTGGTCCAGAACGCCGTGCATGCCTCCGGGTCGATTCGTGCGGCGGCGTAGTAGTCCACATCCAGCGGCATCAGACGGATTCGGCGCTTGGTCAGGTTCAAGTCGGCATAGAGTGCGGCCGTGCTGATGTATTTTGCCGAGACGACTTGCGGAATTTCGGCAATCTGGGCCCAGAAGGCGCGGGGAAACTCGAACTTGAAGGCCTCGGGATTGGCATAGGCGCAGATGGCGACATCCGGGCAAGCCGCGGCCACGTCGCGGTAGAACTGCACCGCGGTCGGAACATCGGGCTGCACCCACATCGGCAGACCCAGCATAACGCCATCTACCCCGATCTCGCGCGCGGCCTTGGTCATGCGGATCGTCTCGCGCGTGTTGAGACTGGTCGCGCCGCCGAAGACCGGAACGCGACCGCGAACCGTTTCGACCAGGGTGCGCATGAAGGCTTCCTTCTCTTCCCAGGTCGTGGTGGCGCATTCACCGAATGTGCCGAGCGAAAGGATACCGTTCACGCCCGAGGCGACCAGAGCCTCGGCGACGCGCGCTGTTTCATCGAGATCGACCGTGTCCTTCGCGCTAGGGTCCGAGGCATTGGGTTTGGACGGCGTGGGCATGATGGCCCAGCAGCCGGTCACGTCATCGACGGTAAGCAACTCATGTTTCATCGTGGAAAATCCTGTTTCGTTGCACAGCCGGAGGCATCGGCGCACACCGGATGGAGGGACTCGGGTGACCTCGCTGCGACCGCTCAGAGCGGAACGGCGTTCCCGCGGTCTTCCCGCCAGAGCCCGAGTTTTTCTTGACACACGCGGTCGGAGTAGGAAAACAACACCGCCTCGCTCTCGGCTTCGTGCACCACGGTCTTCCAGCTCGGCACCACGAAGATGTCCTTCGGAGCCCATTCATAGGTCTTGCCCGCGATGGTGCTGCGGCCTTTGCCTTCGGTGACGACGAATACAGTGGCATCGGTCGAGCGATAGGGATGCGTCTTGAATCCCTTCGGCAGTAGTTGCAGGCAGGTCGACATCGTCGGCATGGCCCATCCGCCGTCCACCGGATTGACATAGCGCATCTTGATTCCGTGGCAGGGATCCAGCTCTCCCTGCTTCTTCAGATTCTCAAGCGCCTCGCGCGAACGCGCGTAGGGATAGTTGAAGATCGGCGAAGAAAGTCGCGCCCGCTCATAATCGACCGGGAGCATGTTCGAGGCGAACCGCCATTTTGTGTCATCGGTCTGGCGCGTGATCGGCTGCTCATCCTCATGATGCTCTTCCGCGAAGGAAGCATCGAAAACCGAGACGATCGGTATATCCAGACCGTCGAGCCAGATCATGGGTTCGCTGCTGTGGTTGCCATGGTCATGCCAGGCGCCCGCAGGGGTGATCACGAAATCGCCGAACCCCAGGTTTGTGCGCTCGCCATCGACCGCGGTATGGGCGCCCGAACCATCCATCACGAAGCGCAGCGCGGACTGGCTGTGACGATGCGCCGGAGCGACCTCGCCCGGCATGACGATCTGCAGACCGGCATAAAGGGAGGTCGTGATCCGGGACTGCCCTCGCAAACCGGGGTTCTCGAGCACGAGAACGCGCCGCTCTGCCTCCTTGGCCGTGATCAGCCCGCCCGCTTCGAGCAGATAGGATTTAGCCTCATCGAAATGCCACAGATGCGATACGCAAGCGCTCTTGGGTTCGGGCGTGATGATGCTCGACAGCACCGTCCAGAGCGCGGTGTAGGAACCACCATCGATCTTGTCGTAGAACTTCGCCCGCTCTGCTGTTTCGACAGGTTTCTCGATGAGCGACATATTATCCTCCATTCCGCGCAACCGGACCGGGCGCGTCTTTCTTGATCAGAATTGGAATTCAGGGGTGGTGACGGTCAGACCATCAAGTTCCGGCGCAAGCCGTATCTGGCAGGCCAGACGGCTGTTTTCCTGTCGGTTGGCCGCGAACCCCAGCATGTTGGCTTCGCCGTCGCTCATTGCCGGAAGTCGGGAAAGCCAGTCGGGATCCACATAGACCTGGCAGGTAGCGCAGGCACAGGCCCCACCGCAATCGGCATCAATGCCCGGGACGCCCGAAAGCGTGGCGGCCTCCATCAATGACCGCCCCTCCTGCGACGATATCTCCCGCCGTTGACCCGACGCATCGATGAACACCAGATTGATCGTCATAAACTGCCCTCCCCAACCGCATATCTTTCATCTGCAAGTGCGACCTCACTTCGTTCCTTCGTCCTGATGATCTCCGGACGCTGTCGGAACAGCGAAGTACCAACCTTCTAAGAGAAGCTTTGAAATTGCGCGCTATGAGCAAGATTGCTCCCGTATTTCGAACTCAGCACGCGCCTATATCAAGCATGCATACTATCTTTGCTAGCATCTCTTCCTATTAACAGTCAAGCTGTTTGGGAGCCCCTTCAATGGGTGTCGGGTAGAGGTGCCGGTTGGCCAGCAACTCCCCCGCAGATCCCGGCGTGCAGCTTTCCCGCACCGGGCTCTTGTCGAAGGTCAAACGCGATCGTGGCGTTGGACGCCTTCGATCCGCAGGCTCGCCGCTTCGGTGACATGCTAAAACCGGCACAGAGTCTGGAGCATGCGTCGCTGCTCGCCTTCCCTTCGACCGGCCGCCTTCCCTCCACCATCTCCGCCGCCGGTTTCAGTCGGCTTTGTTCGATGCTTCAACGGTACTACTCGGCCGTCCGACTCCTCGCCTGTTCCGCGACAGCTACGTCTCCTCGACTTCCTGTCGCGGCCCGGGTCGCTAGCGACAATGGGCCAGACGAGGTCTCCCAAGTTCCGACGCGTTCCGTGCGTGCGTGAAGTGGCCTTAGACTGCGGCAGGACGACGAAGCCTCGCATAGCGGCTTCGCACATATTGCCTTCGACAACTCTGACTGGCTCGGCCCCTGCAACATTCTGACTTTCGCAGCTCGATCCCACACCCCACATGCTCGCTGTGTACGCTTCGCCCATGCCGTCGCCGACACGGCCGCAACACTCGCTACCGGGCGGGAGCTATCCCCTACCCGGACCGGACTTTCACCGGCTGGAACACGCCAGCTTCCTGGCGCACCAGAGACTCAGTCGTTCGAATCGTGCTGGGCTTTACGCGACGGAAAGACAGATCATAGCTAGGCTCCAGACTCATTGATTTTCAAAGCCAGAAGATGACGGTTGCGGCGAGAGCGACGGCGGAGAGGAAGGTCGTGGCGCATCTGTCATAGCGTGTGGCGATACGGCGCCAGTCCTTCAGCCTG
>NZ_JBHUGH010000007.1:0-96265 GCF_042681825.1 Halodurantibacterium flavum | reverse complement strand
ATGAAACCGCTTGACCCGACGGGTCGAGCCTGACTCCATGCACCAGTCGGCCAGACTGCCCGAGGCGTGGAATGGCTGCCCACGATGCCGTGGAATCGATGCCCATCTTCCGTGGAATACGCACGCTCGCGCCATTGGGGCACAGTCTGTTTTCGGTACATCAGGTCGAGCATCTTCTTCTGCGACTGGTAGGACCGCTTCTTATCGCGGTTTCTCAGCCCTGGCTTGGCCTTCAAGCTGGATTGAAAAGGGAATGGCGCCGACGCCTTGCCGCGATTGGGCGTGCGCGCATCCCGCGATTCTTGGCGCTTCCTGCATCTGCCACCTCCCTGTTGATTGGCGCGCTTTTCGTCTGGCAGATCCCGATGATCTACGCCCTTACACAACGTATTGCGGCGATGGAAGCGCTGGCACATCTGTCTATGGTGCTGGCGGGGCTTTGGTACTTTGCTATGCTGTTCGATCCGCGTGATTCGCCTGAAGGAGCGCGGCGCGGTGCTCGACTGATGTCAGGGTTCGTGGTGATCGTTTCCAACATCTTTCTGGGCTCCCTGACAACGCTCAAGGAGGTGCCCCTCTATGGATCAGAAATCATCGCAGCGAGCGGTGGTCGACTTCGCGCCCTGGCTGACGAGACAATCGGCGGCTACGTAATCTGGGTCCCGTCGTCGATGGTTCTCATCGTGGCAATCATCCTGGTGCTGAACGGCTGGAACGCGGCGGAGGAACGGCGCTGGACGTCCCGCTACGACCTGATGCGCCAATCGAATGCGGCGGCGCTCGAGTTTCCGGAAACCGCGGAGGAACTGCGTCTGAAAGTAGAGAAGCCGAACCGGGACATGGGCCGTACCCTCGCCCTTGGCGCATTCGCCATGTTCATGGTTGTCATGATTACCGTCGTGACCATCGTCTATGCCCTCGGATAGATTGAATTCGACATGATACCAGACGTATTCTTCCCCGCTAGGGCCCGCCTGTTTCGCCACTGCCACGGCTGGACACATATTGTAGTGTCCTTACGCGTACCGGGTGCTTGCGCTGGCCCACGGCGGCGAGCGTCACTTTGGCCGTGATCGCCATCGAAGCGATCAACGTGGCCCTGTGCCGACGATTTGCCTGATCTGACGGAAGATCATCTCCTCCCATCAGGCGTAGATGTCGATCGGTGTTCCGTCTTTCACCATTGCATAGATGTCCTCGATCTGCCGATCTGTGACCGCGATGCAGCCAGCTGTCCAGTCGCGGACGTCCGTTGGGTCGATGCCTGGGCGTGGACCACCATGGATGAAGATGTCGCCGCCGGGGGAAAGGCCCTGCGCTTCAGCAAAGGCGATGTCGGCCTCATTCGGATAGGAGATGCCAACCGAAAGATGATACGTACTTTCGGGGTTGCGCTTATCGACTACGTAAGCGCCCTCAGGGGTCCGGCCGTCTCCCTCGAATTGCTTGTGACCCTCAGGAGCGAAACCCAGCCCGACCGGATAGGTTTGCAATACGCGATCGGCTCCGTCCAGAACAAGCAAACGCTGCCCCTTGTAAAGCCGAACACGGGTCACCTCGGGTCCGCCATAGCTGCGGAACTTGCTGGCACAGCCAGACAAAAACGCTGCCAACCCGCCCAACAGGACGGCGCGGCGGGGAAATCGGATGGTTTTCACTGCTCGATGCCTCTTTCGTGAGGTCTGATATGGACATTACGTTACCTTGCAAATGCTGCGTGATCAATGTCCGTGGGCAAGCGCGGCCTTTGCCATCTCTGGACCAACCTGCTCACCGCTGAATGCCTTGCGGGCCTACCGCAGCGCCTTGAGGGCGACCGGCAGGGAGGCCACGGCAAGCCTTAATCGAACAACTCGTGAAGCCAGGATTTGCGGCGATAGCCGTGCTTGCCGCCGCCGTGCTTTCCGCGCCGGTAGCCGCGATCATCGTCGTAGCCGCGCGGCTCAGGCACCCGCTGAGGCGCCACATCGGGTGCCGAACGCTCGATGATCTTGTCCAGTTCGCCTCGGTCTAGCCAGACACCCCGGCAATCGGGACAGAAGTCGATCTCGATCCCCTGGCGGTCGGTCATGCTCAAGGGCACCTCGCAAACCGGACACATCATCCTGCCCTTCACGCTCATGTCTCGTCTCGGCTCCTTTCCGGGTTCTCCCAGTTCAATGACCATGTGCCAGCGCCCCTTTGGCCAAGCCTTCGCCAACCTGCTCACCGCCGGACGGCGGTGCCTTGGCCTCTTGGCTGTTCAGCAGGCGCAGGGCGTTGGCCACCACCAGCAATGACACTCCTACATCGGCTGCAATAGCGCCCCACATCGATGCCACTCCGAACGCAGTAGCGACGACGAAAACGCCCTTGGTCGCCAAGGAAATACCGATGTTCTGATGGATAATCGACATTGTCCGGCGCGAATGACCGATCAGCCAAGGCACCTTGCCGAGATCGTCGGTCATCAGGGCTATATCCGCCGTCTCGATTGCCGCGTCCGAACCAACGGCACCCATTGCGATGGCGTAATGCGCGCGCGCCATGGCCGGGGCGTCGTTGACCCCGTCGCCGATCATGGCCACCATGTCATGCGTTTCGACCAGTTCTTCGATGGCAGTCACCTTGTCTTCGGGCAGAAGCTCGGCACGGACCTCGTCGATGCCGACCTCGGCTGCAACAGCGCGCGCTGTCCGCTCGTTATCACCGGTCAGCATGACGATGGTCTTCACACCCTCCGCGTGAAGCTGCGCCACGATGCCTTTGGCATCCGGGCGGATACGGTCGCGCAATTCCAAGATGCCGGTGACACCGGTGTCGTCGCCCACGGCAACAAGGGTGCTGCCAGCCCCTTCGATGCGGTCGCGCAAATCCTTCGGAATGGCGTCGCCGAAACCCTTCTCCTCGGCAAACCGGTCCGACCCCAGCCAGATCGACCGGCCGTCTGTGCGTCCTTCAAGTCCCCTGCCGGGAACGGTTCGGGTATCTTCCGCGGCGGACACCTTGATGCCGTCGGCTTCTGCCCGCGCGAGAATGGCGCGCGCCAAGGGATGCGAGGAACGTGCCTCCAGCCCAGCGGCGAGGGTCATCAGATCTCGCGCCGATGCTTTGCCCAGCGGATGCACCGCCGCCACCTCGGGCTCGCCCATGGTGATCGTGCCGGTCTTGTCCATGGCCAGTGCAGTGGTCTTGCCCGGTGCCTCGATATATGCACCGCCCTTGATCAGCACCCCGGCCCGCGCTGAGGCGGTGAGTGCGGCGACGATGGAGACCGGTGTCGAGATGACCAGAGCGCATGGGCAAGCGATCACCAGCAGCACGAGTGCATTGTAGAACCAATAATCCCAAGCCCCCCCGAAAATGAGCGGCGGCAACAGGGCAATTGCAATGGCGAGAGCCATGACGATAGGCGTGTAGATGCGGGCGAACTTCGCCACCCACTGTTCCACCGGCGCGCGGCGGGCATGGGCGTCGCCGACCATGCGGATGATCTTGGCCAACACGGTGTCCGAGGCGGCCTTCGTGGCGCGCACCGTCAGTGTGCCTTCGCCGTTGATCGTACCGGCATAGACTTCGTCGCCCCGTTCCTTTGGGACCAGCGCACTCTCTCCGGTGATTGGCGCCTGATCGACGGCCCCTGCCCCATCGACAACCTCACCATCCAATGGGATGCGGTCTCCGCCGCGCACGATGAAACGTGCGTTGATAGCAACCGCAGAAGCCGGAACGTCCGCTTCCGAGCCGTCATCATGAAGAACTCTTGCCGTCGGCGGCGCCAGGTCGAGCAGAGCTGAAACCGCATTCCTCGCACGCCCGACGCTCCAGCTTTCGAGATAAAGCGAGAGCGAGAAGAAGAACGCGACCGTCGCCGCCTCGAAAAATTCGCCGAGGCCAATTGCACCCGCGACTGCGACGACCATCAGCAGGTTCATGTCGGGCGACAGCCTCCGTGCAGACGACCATGCCTTGGGTGCCACGAGCCAGACACCGAACAGGATCGCAACCGCGAATAGCCCTGCCTCGACCAGTGGCATCGGCGCTTCGCCGTGCCCTGCGAAGAGGCCGAGTGCCCCCCCCATGCCGGTCTCGATGATGTGCCACAGAAATCCCGCGGCCCAGAAGCCGCCACTGAGCGCCGTAAACAGCTGCTGGCGTGCAAGATGGGCCGCCTGGTCGACCGACGCGTTTTCGGCATCCCAGGGCTTGGCGGTCATGCCGGTGCTTGCGACCAGTTCTGCAATTTCGCCGTCCGATACACTCTTGGCGCTGTCGAGAATAGTCATCCGTCCATTGATCACGTCGAACGCGAGATGCTCGGCCCCGCCGATCTTCGGGCCGACCACCTTGTTCAGGATTGCTACCTCCTCGGCGCAATCGAGGCCGGACACCTGAAAACTGCGCCCGCACGCTGGCGCGGGGATCGCCGGAACGATGTCGCCGCACGTTCCGGCGCTCCCGCAGCAGCTGCCGCCGCTTTTCTGGGCATCTTCGGCGTGATCGTGGTCGTGACGATGGGTGTCGGACGGCATGAATGGACCTCTGGATTCGGGTGCTTTTCCATGACATAGCCCCTACAGTAGCTAGAGCTTCAAGAGCAAAATACGGTGGTATTTCAGTTTGTTTTATTGCTAGAGGATGCGGCGACCGGCTCCATCACGCCTTGAGGCATGAAAAGCCGATGCAAAGAAAAACAGACACGAAAGGAAGCTTGATGCGGGTTTTGATGCTGAAGCAAAAAATAATGTTTGCAGTGGCGCTGTCGCTTACGGCCGGGTGCGCAATCCAGCCGACTGGATCGGGCGACTCGGCAGACCAGCCGGGCAACGTTCCCGAAGCTGTGATTGCAATGGCTGCCCCGGATCAGGATGTTGCAACCGCGCGCTTGGTGCCGGAAGACGGGTGCTACTGGTACGAACACAGCGGCCCCGTTGAAACGACCTTGTTGCCGCTGCGCACGGTGAACGGCAATCCGATCTGCGTCGCGCGGGAAGCGTGACGACGACCCGCACGTCACATCATTTCGCTCAAAGCTAATTACCTCATTCAACTTCTCGCGGTAACACTGTCCTCAGCCGAATAAAGATGTGCTGTCGATCCAATCTCGACGTTCGGATAGAGCTCGTTGATGTGTGCCATAACCATCCGCACGCAACCCGAACTCGCGCGACCGCCGATGCTTCTCGGATAGGGTGTGCCGTGTATCCGAAGATAGGTGTCGCGATCTCCGACATAGAGATAGAGCGCCCGCGATCCCAAGGCGTTTTGAGGGCCGGGTTCCATCCCGTCGGCCCATCTTGCGTTTTCAGGATCCCGCTCGATCATGTTCTGTGTCGGCGTCCAGTGCGGCCACCTGACCTTGCGCTTGATGTTATAAACACCTGGCTCGTAGAGGTTGCCCCGCGCGATCGCCACGCCGTAGCGCATCGCGGTTCCACCCTCCTCAATGTGGTAGAGATATCGCGCAACCGCATCGACATGGATGTCTCCTGGCACGAGGCCGTCCTTCGCGTCCACACGCTGAGGCAAGAAACGTGGGTGTAGTCCCCAAGGGTTTGACGTGGCCGGATCGAAGCCGGGCGGGCTGACTTGCGCGTCCCATTCAGCCTTCTGCGCTTCGGTGGGCCAGCTATCGGCAAACACAGGGTTGGCCACAGTCGCCGAAAAGAGCGCTGTTGTCGTTTGAATGAAGTGTCGTCTTGTCAGCATTTCGTACCCTTTCGGTTCCCGCCGACGATTGATGGCAAGAACGGTATATGTTCTCCTTGAATAGATAGGACTTCTAGTGGCTGGAGGTTCAAGGGCAAATTTTCGTGAACGCATGCACGCGACCCTGGTAGCACATGCTTGCCTTGCGGGCGGGTTAACGGCCAACCAGGTCAGGTCCGAATTAGCGTGGTAAAGCGGGAGTCAGGGGGCGGAGTAGGACAGATTTGCCGAATTGGTCCCCCGGTGGATCGGTTTTGGTCGAAAGATACTATCCTGACACCCTGTCGATCTTCACCCGCCCGTGTCATTGGCCGAAACTTCGGCTTGGAACTCACGTTGTCGCTCAGGCCAGGTGCTCTTGATGTAGACGAGGATAGCCGCGATCTCTGCGTCTGTCAGATCCTCTCCGAAGGCCGGCATGTCGCTCTCGTATCCCGGCACGACGGCCCCGACCCCGCCTTTAGTCAGGACTCATTCTCTCGTCATAGCCAGAACATGACGGTTGCGGCGAGGGCGACGGCGGAGAGGAAGACCTTCGGGCACCTGTCGTAGCGCGTGGCAACCCTGCGCCAGTCCTTCAGGCGGCCGAACATGATCTCGATCCTGTTGCGGCGTTTGTAGCGGCGCTTATCGTATTTGACAGGCTTGCCGCGCGACTTCCTGCCCGGGATGCAGGGCTTTATCCCCTTGTCTTTCAACGCATCTCTGAACCAGTCGGCATCATAGCCGCGGTCGGCGAGCAGCCATTCTGCAGATGGCAAGCTATCCAGCAGGGCCGCAGCACCCGTGTAGTCGCTGACCTGGCCTGCGGTCATGAAGAAGCGGATCGGACGTCCATCGGCATCGGTAACGGCGTGCAGTTTGGTGTTCATGCCGCCCTTGGTCCGGCCGATCAAACGACCCCTCTGATCGCTTGGCCCCCCTTTTTCGACCGCAGGCTGGTCGCCGTGCGGTGCGCCTTCAGATAGGTCGCGTCGATCATCACCGTCCTCGGAACGGCCGCCTCGGAGGCCAGCCCCTCCATCATCCGGGCAAAGACACCCTTGTCGCCCCATCGCTTCCAACGGTTGTAGAGGGTCTTGGGTGGACCATACTCCTTCGGTGCATCACACCACCGCAAGCCATTGCGATTGATGAAGATAATGCCGCTCAGCACTCGCCGGTCATCGACACGCGGCTTGCCATGGCTCTTGGGAAAGAATGGTTCCAGACGGGCCATCTGCGCATCCGTCAGCCAGAAAAGGTTGCTCATTGATCGGTCTCCTTGCGGAGGCTGAATCATGCCGAAAAAGGAAGATCAATGGGTCCTGACCCTAGTGATCTGAAAAAGCATGCGGTCTGAATGGTGCCAAGTGTGGCCTGAGTCATCATGCGGCGGGGCCGGCATTCTTCCTGTGTCAAGACGACGACGCCAATCGGGCTGACCCTCGAGGCTGGCACCATGGCAACTGGCGCAGTTGTCCGCATAAAGCTGTTGCCCTGCCATGACCTGGGATGCAAGCACGGGCTCTCCCAAAAACGTCAGTCCCTCGACACGCGGGTCAACCGGTTCCGATTGGGCCAGCACCACAACGCCGGTGGTCGCGAGCGCGGACACTAGGGCAGCGAGGTGCACTGACCGCCTGACCGTACACTTCGCCGATCGATCTTTCGGCCCCTTATTCATCGGCATAGATTGAGATTCCTTCCGGGCCAAAGGCGTAGGTCCTGAGCGTGCCTGACTTGACCGCAGCCATGCCCGGTGCGTTCGCGGGCATTCCCGGCAAGGTGATACCCGTTATCGCCGGACGGGTTTCCAGCAGCCGCTCGATGATGTCGACGGGGACGAGACCGCTGACATAGTAGCCGTCGATCTCGGCCAAGTGGCAGCCGATGCCCTGGGCGGGCACACCGACTTCGACCGAGCGTTTGTCGAAGTCGCGGTCATCCACACGCGTTACGGTAAAGCCGTGTTCTTCGAGATAATCCCCATAGGCATCACAGCAGCCGCAGCCCGGATCGCGCCAGATGGTGATCTGCCTTTCGCTGCCCGCCAGACCGGGCGCCACATCGCCTGTCGCTTGCGCCCAGGCCGATGTGGTCAGGCCCACCATTCCGACAATGCCGCTGCCAATCAGACCAAGCGCGTTTCTTCTCTGCATCATTTTCTCCATCATCGTTCTCCTGTTTCGATCCAGGTTGCGCCGCCGTCACGGCTGATTTTCAAGATGCCGCCCAACAGGGCAGCGATGTAGGTCTCGTCTCTTGGATGAACCGCAACAGCGGTCGCAGCTTTGCTCGCCCGCTTTTGCCAGATGACTCCGCCGTCCTGCGATGCCCAGAGGCCCGAACGCAGCGCGGCATACATCACTTCCGGCGCCGAGGGGGCACTGGCCAGCGACAGGATCGGTTCACCTCCTGGCAATGGCGCTTCGGACGGTGGGGCTTCACCCGCAACCAATGCGTCCATCGCATTGCCTGGCTGCACGTCCTGCCAGCGACAAAAGCAATCGGGCACCCGCGTTAGGCCAACCTCGGTGCCCGCATAGATCCAGATCCCGCCCATGCCGGTCTCAAGCTCGACCGAAGCCAGAGAAAGAAGTTCCCGCTCTGCGTCGTCGAGCCAGGGGCGGTCCATGGCGAGCGACCAGGTTGCACCGGCGTCTTCGCTCTTCCACAACCCGTCGCCGCGAAGCGAGGCATAGATCATGTCCGGGTTCCGCGAGGCGATAGCAACGGCAGTGATTTCTCCGTCAGGCAGCCTAGCTTCAAAGATACGCCACGAAGCGCCCCCGTCTTCGGAAATGCTGACACCGCCCTCGGCCAACCCCGCAACCACACGGCCGGGCCGGTCGCGATGGGTCGCCAGCGACAGCACGTTCCCCAGTGTCTCTGCCGCGGTCCAAGTCTGGCCGGCATCGTCACTGACGAACAACCCTCGATCTGCCAGCAGGATGGTATCACCATCAAAGGCCAGAGCCGCTGGATCACCATCGACTGCAGCCTGCACAAGCCTTGGCAACACCGTGGCTAAGCCGCTACCGAGGACGGCAGCAAGAACCTTGCGCCGGTTTGGCCGACATCCAATCTCAATCGATTTCAATCTGCTTGCTCCTCTGCTCATGCGACGCGGATCACGCCCATCATCCCGGCCGCCTGGTGCTCGAGGATGTGGCAATGGAACATCCAGTCTCCGGGATTGTCGGCGACCAGGGCGATTTCCACTTGCTCGCGTGGCGCGATCAGCACGGTATCTTGCCATTCGCGGAAATCGGTCGGCACCCCATCGCGGCTGATGACGCGGAAGGAGTGGCCGTGCAGATGGATCGGATGGTCGAAGGCCGTGGCGTTCGTCATCTGGAGGACATGACTCGCGTCGCGCTCCAATGTCAGGAAAGGATCGAGCATGTGCCCTTCGGCCGCAACGCCATTGACGAACCACATGCCGCCGCCCACGACGCCACCCATCATTCCGCCCATCATACTGCCGGACTGGCTTAGGCCCATCTGGCGCTCGACCATTGCTCCCATCATACCCCCGGTGAACAAGATTTCGTGACGACGGGCCGCGTTCAGATCAGGTTCGGCAAGCGGATTGGCTGGAAGGGCAATTTCCCATTCCGGCGGCGCGGCACGCAAGGGCGTGTCGTCAAAGACGACATCCAGCAGGTTGAATTCATTATCGCGATAGGCGCGGTCGACGATTGGAAGCGTGGTTCCCGGGTCGGCAGGGCAATCGAGCATTATGTCGGCACGCATCGCCGGGCCCAGCTGTTTCGGCTTCATGGGGCGGTCGCCCAACTCTATAAACTGACCCCGTCTGTCCACGGGGTGTCACGTAGCCCTTAATTGAGCAATCATGTCAAGGAAGGATAGCCTTTCAGGTGGGTCTATTACACCAATGTCATAGCAAAAATCGACGCTGTTATTTCTCAACCGATCGATCGATGCCACCGGAAAACCCATTCGGGTAGCCGATCCCGTTCACGGTCCTCATGATTTTGACATGCGCACCGGTTATTCGTTGGAATACTGGCCCTTGTTGTATTGTGCGGTCAGATGACTGGCGAAGATCTTGTCAATATTCCTGCAGCTGGGGATCTAGTCCGTGATCAGCATCAGGCCCAGATCCATCGAGTTTTGCACAATAAGCTTAATTGTCACCCCTTCGCATCCGGTATCAGGACGCCCCTGACCTACCCCAAGCACCGCTTTTTAACTTTGCCGCAACCCGTGCAATAGTGCTCAGCGAACCTTTACTGCCATTTGTCTCTACTTGTGCAAAAACGCTCCTGGTGGTGCCCATTTGGTTGCTCACATGCGCCACAATCGATACCGCCCCTGCCCCGTCACCTCCCGGATCAGGCCTCGCGCTTGCGTCCAGGCGAGATTGCGTTGCACGGCGGCACGGCTAGCGTTGGTCAGGGCCTCGCCCATCGGGGCAGAGACAAGGGGCCATTCGGTAAGCACGGCGCGCAAGGCGCGCGTGGTCTTGCCCGAAAGTGGGGTCATTTCGCCTGCCTTGCTCGTCTTAGACACGCTTGAGGGTCCAAGCTGGATAAATCTGCTCGTTTCATCCAGCGCAGCACGACAGCTTCGCGACATCCTTGTCGAAAGTCTGCGCGGCGAGTTTCAGCCCCTCGACCGTTGTCAGATAGGGGAAGATCGTCTCGCCGAGTGCCTTCGTCGTCATACCGATCTTAAGCGCCATGACCAGCGTCTGCACGCTGTCTGCCCCCTCCGGCGCCATGATCACGCCGCCAAGCAGACGGTCTGTCGCCCGGTCCGCGACCAGCTTGATCAGCCCGCGCGTATCGCGCGCGGCAAGCGCGCGAGGCACGTTGTCGAGGGTCAGCACGCTGGTCTTGACGTCATGACCCGCCGCGCGCGCCTGCGCCTCAGTCAGCCCGACCCCGGCGACCTGCGGATCAGTGAACACCACCCAGGGCATCGCCGCATTGTCGTATTGTTCGGCCCCGCCCATGACGGCGTTGCGGGCGGCCAACTTGGCGCCATAGGCGGCCATATAAACGAATTGATCGCGGTCCGTGACGTCACCCGCGGCAAAGATCCCGGGCTTTGTGGTCTGCATGTCGTCGCCAACCCGGATCGCACCGCGTGCGTCGGTCTCGACGCCCATCTCCGCGAGGCCCAGCCCCTCGGTGTTGGCGGCGCGCCCCGTCGTCAGGACGAGGCGGTCGGCCGTCAGTTCGCGCTCCGCGCCATTCACCGTCACGGTCAGCACCGCACGGTCTCCGTCGCGCCGCGCGGCGTGATAGGTTGCGCCGTCAAGAACCGTGACACTCCCGGCGCGCAAGACCTCGGTGAGCGCTTGCGCCACCTCCGGCTCGGTGCGCGGCAACAGGCGCGAACGGCAGACGATGGTAACCCGCGTGCCCATCCGCGCCATCATCTGCGCCAGCTCCACGCCGATATAGCCGCCGCCGAGGAAGATCAGGCTTTCGGGCAACTGGTCCAGATCCAGCAGCGACGTGCTGTCGAGCGTTGGTACGTCCCGGACCCCAGGGATGTCGGGCCTGGCCGGTCGACCGCCGGTGGCGACGATCACCTTGGGAGCCGTGATCCTGCGCCCGCCGACCTCGACCCCGCCGGGGACGAGACGGCCTGGACCCTCGTCGAGATAGGTCACACCCTCGTAGCCCGGCAGCAGATCGGCGTACTTCTTCTGGCGCAGTGTAGCGACAAGATCGTCCTTGGCCGCAACCAGCGCCGACCAGTCGGCGACCTGCGCCTCTCCGCTGAGGCCCGGGAAACGATGCGCCGACTGCGCACTGTGCAGGGCTTCCGCAGCGCGGATCATCGTCTTGGAGGGCACGCAGCCCACGTTCACGCAGGTGCCGCCGATGGTCCCATGCCCGATCAGCGCGACGCGCTTGCCGCCCTCGGCGGCGGTGATCGCGGCGGAGAAGCCAGCCGATCCGGCGCCGATCACGGCGAGGTCGAAATCGCCCGTGGGCGCCTTGGTTTCGAATTTCATGAACTCATCCATTTTCTTGAGATGCCCTGCGCCGCTGCCGCCGCCAGACGGCATAGATGGTTAGGCCGATTAAAAACGCCAGCGCGGGCAGCAGCACATAGTCGAGCCAACCCAGCCAGGCCGACAGGCCCACGGCGCCGAGAAGAACGACCAGGATCGGCGTGAAGCAGCAGAGCGCTGCGATGACGGTGCCGACGACACCTGTTGCAATCAGCTTGCGGTCTGTCCGCTCGGTCATCCCGTCAACCCGAGACGCGCGCCGGGTAGCCTGCATTGGCCGACGCGGTGGCGATCGCCTCTGCGCTGGTCGCGGCGGTGTCGAAGACGACAGTAGCGGTGCGCGCCTCGAAGTCGATCTCGACCGCGTGCACGCCTTCGACGCCCTCCATCGCGCGCTTCACGGTGACCGGACACAGCGCACAGGTCATATTGTCCACCGCGAAGGTGAGGGTCTGCTCGGCGGCGACGGTTTGCGCGACGGCAGGGATGGCCGTGATGGGTGCTGTGGCGGTCAGGCCGAACAGAACAAGGGCAAGGATCGTCTTCATGAGGGTGTCCTTTCGAGATCAGTAGAGAAGCGGAGCCCACCAGTCGATGGTGAGTGCAGCGAGGACGAGGATCAGGGAGGTCCAGAGAGCGGACTTGGTGATGCGCGCCGAGGATGGGCGCGCGCAGTAGGAACCGGGCTCGCAGACGGTCGGTTTGCGGAAATAGACCTGCCGGAATCCCGCCCCGATGAAGCCGAGCGAAATCACGGCGAAGATCGGCTTGAAGGGCTCCAGCGCCGTCAGGTTGCTGATCCAGGCCCCCGAGATACCGAGGGTCAGCAGCACCAATGGTCCGACACAGCAGGCCGAGGCGAGAAAGGCGCCCATCACCCCGCCCGCCGCAAGCCAGCCCTTTCGGGCGGGGCGATCCGCTGCTGAGGTGTCAGTTCTGTCGTCTGTCAGCGCCATGTCGCGCACCTTTCGTCTGTGGTTGACGATGGGTGTAGGGTCTGTAGTAGCTACAGGCTCAAGAGGAAAACCCCCATGATCGATCACGAAAGCGAGAGCAGCTTAACACGCGGCGACCTGGCCCGGGCGACCGGATGCAACATCGAGACGATCCGCTATTACGAGAAAACCGGCCTGCTGCCCGACCCGCCGCGCAGCGCCGCAGGCTACCGGATATATTCCGCCGCACACGCCACGCGCCTTCGCTTCATCCTGCGCGCCCGCGAGCTCGGGTTCTCGATGGAGGACATTCGCGGGCTGATGGGGCTCGACGATGGTGCCGCGCCGACCTGCGCCGAGGTCAAGGAGCGGACAAAACGTCACCTTGCGGACGTGCGGGCGAAGATCGCGGATCTCCGGCGGATCGAATCCGTCCTCGCTGCAACGGCATCCAGGTGTTCTGGCGCCGAAGTCCCCAACTGTCCGGTGCTCGACGCGATTTCTGGAAACTGAAAACTATGACACGAACTTCCCGAACTCTTGAAGCTCCCATGCATCGAACTGGAAGATTCAAGATCGTGCCGCTACCCATATCTTGAATCGCCCCTGGCCGGTCACCTCGCGGATCAGGCCTCGCGCTTCCATCCAGGCAATATTGCGTTGAACGGCGGCACGGCTAGCGTTGGTCAGGACCTCGCCCATCGGGGTAGAGACAAGGGGCCATTCGGTAAGCACAGCGCGCAAGGCGCGCGGGGTCTTGCCCGAAAGCGGTGTCATTTCGGCTTCCGCCCGCGCTGACCATGCTTCGACATCGTCTAGGTGCCGCATTGCTGTCAGACATGCCGTCTCCATCCCCTCAAGCCAACGCGCCAAACGATCAGCGGGTGGGCCGCCAGCGCGCAGCCCCCCTGCCCCACCCATGGCCAGAGGTGCAAAGACTGCTCCCTTGCCCTCGCTGGCCGCGATCCGCGCGGCCGTGACTGCCGCTTCCATTCGATCGCCCTGCTGCCCAAGGCCCGCAAGGCTCCAGAGGTGATAACCCGCGCAGGCACGGGTTATCGGGTGCAGCTCGGCGGCTTGCGCCATCAGGTTCAGCCAACCGCCCGCGCGATCCGCGAAAGGCTCGGCGTCATCGACCATGTTCTCGGGATCGCGACGATCGAGGAAGGCAGAAAGGTCCACCTCTGGGCCTGGTCCCCCTGTCAGACGACGTACCGCCCAACCGACACGCGCCAGTGCTGCGGGGTCCTCTTGAACGCCTGACAGGCGCATGGATATCCAAATAGCAATGCGATCCGGGCCAATGCGGTCACCCGCGAACCAGCTGAGGTCGGCAGCCTCGATCAGGGCAAGCCTGTGCCGCCATCCTTCCGGGCTGCGCTTCAGGCGGTCGTCCAGCGCGCCGACGCGACCGGCCACACGGGCAAGACGCGCGGCATGACCTGCCTCTGCTTTCCGCCAATCGTCGAGGACCTCGCCTTCACGCAGTTCGGCCCGTGGTCCTGGTGGCAAGTAATCCGGCTCCTCTTCCATCGGACCGGGCAGGAACCAAAGATCGTCTTCGGACGACTGTTCCACCTCCTCAGCGTCGAGGAAGAGAGCGTCCGATTCATCATGAAAGGCAGGCACTTGAGGCTTCATATGTGCAAAATACTGGAATTTTGCTTTTTACCCAAGGGTTTTGTCGGAATGCGCCCGCGCTCCTTATATTGCATGCGCGCGGCACGGTCTGCCAGAACTCTCTGATCGCGCTCAGCCTATGCAAACTAAGGGGTTTCTGATGAGCAGTGCCACAGAGCACGCTCTTGCATTCGTTTACAAACGGTCGTTTAGTGGCAGCATATGAAACTGCAAACGGCCTGTTTTGATGCCCCTGATCGGCTATGCGCGCGTCTCGACCGAGGATCAGACCCCCCTGCCCCAGTCGCAGGCCCTGAAATCCGCGGGCTGCGCGGAGATCCATGAAGAACAAGCCTCGGGCGGGAACCGCGCGCGGCCAGTGCTGGCCCGCGTGCTCGAGCGGATTAGCAAGGGCGACACGCTGGTTGTCGTGCGCATCGACCGTCTGGCGCGGTCGCTGTCGCACCTCCTCGAGGTGATTGAACGGCTGGAAGCCAGGGGCACCTTTTTCCGCTCGCTTATGGACCCGATCGACACGTCCTCGCCGCAGGGCAAGTTCACACTCCAGGTCCTGGGCGCCGCGGCCGAGTTCGAGCGCGCCCTGATCCGCGAACGCACCAAGGCCGGTCTGGCCAGCGCGCGAACCAAGGGCCGGGTCGGCGGCAATCCGGGCCTGCGCGCCCGCGATCCGGCGGCGTTGCGCAAGGTACGGTTGGCGCGACAGGACGGCTATATGGAGCGGCTGAACGAGACGGCTCAGGACTGGGTGCCCCATGTCCGCCGCCTCCGGCCCGACTTGGCTTGGGAAGATGTGGTGCGGATCGTCAACGGCCCCCTGCCCCACGAGCGTCAATGGACGCAAAGCCGGCTTTTGCGCGCGGTTAACGCCTATGTCCGGGACGGCTTCCTGCCGCCCACGGTACTGGCCCGCGCCGGCCGCCGCGAAACCGACGACCGCCTGCCCGCCATTGTCGCTGCCATCAAGGGCGCGGACCCCGAGATCACGCTTCAGGCGATCTGCACCAGACTGGAAGCGATGCGGGAGCGCACGCCCCGCGGGCGGACAAGCTGGCAGCCCTCCTCGGTGAAGATGCTGCTGGAGCGGGCTGAGAGACTGGGGCTGCTTGAGTAGTCGCGCTACCTTGCAAATCCTCCACGACATGGAAGGATTACAAGGTTGTGGTCGGGACCACGCTCAGTAGCTGTCCGGTCATGTAAAGGGGTTGACGATGCGAAGCTGGCCTTCGACCAGCAGGCCATCTTGCATGTCCTCGCTCCACAGCGTGGTGCAGCCCGCAACCAAAGCGCTGGCTACGATCATGGCGTCGTAGATCGAGAAGCCGTAGCGTTCCGCCAAGGCGCGGCCGACGTCGTGGGTCTGAAGGGTCAGGTCTTCGACGGGGCACAAGGCGCGAATGCCCTCAAGAAACGTCCCTGTTTCCTCCCAGCTCAGGCCAGCCTTGCGGCGACAGTTCACCAGCGTCTCGTTCAGGACCTGAACGCTGATCCGGGGCCCCTGCCCCAGAGTAACCTCGGCGCGATCGGCCTTCGGGCCATCGTCGAGCAGGTAAAGAACGACATTCGTGTCCGCGAACTCAGCGCTCATGCGCGTCATCGCGGCTCAGGCGTTCCGCAGCGGGCAGCTTGCCCCGGAAGCGGCGCAGACCCGTCAGCACCTCATCCGCGCGCGCCAGACGACGGACTCTGACTTGGCCGTCGTCCTTGACCAGATCGATCTGATCGCCTTCTTTGAGGCCAAGTTCCCGAACAAGCTCGGCGGGCAGGCGGACGGCAAGCGAGTTGCCCCATTTCGCGACCTGCATCGTAGCCTCCTGAGTTGATACACGGACAGGAATGTATATCATGTTGGTTGCATGGGCAAGCCTGTCCGCTGCTTGGGCTACTCTTGTGCGTCACGCAGTGGCTGACACCAGATTTAGAAAGTGCTTGCACGAATCTGATCGGTCAGGCAATAGTCTCGAAAAATAACGCGCGGTCACATAAAAATCGCGCCCACGGATCGAGCGGGGCATGACCGAGATAGACAAAGACCTGGACGTCGCCATTGGCCACTACGCCGAACTCCTGGCTTCGAACCTGCATGCACAACGTGCAGCGCACTTCCCACCCGATGCGAAGAAGGTGATGCGCAGCTTGACGAGCGGTGAGGCGGCCGAGTTGCTCGGTGTCGATCATACCTACCTTCGCAAACTTCATCGGGAAGGCAAGATCACTGACGTTGAGACGACGGCCGGTAGCCATCGCCGCTACACCCTCGACGATGTCTGGGAGATCAGACAAAGCCTTGAGGCCAACGCCAAGAAGCCGGGAACGTACGTGCCGGGCCGTCGTAAGGGCGACGAGCTGCAAGTCATTTCCGTTGTGAATTTCAAGGGTGGAAGCGGCAAGACCACCACATCAGCGCACCTTGCGCAGAGACTCGCGTTCAAGGGTTATCGTGTGCTGGCCATTGATCTGGATCCGCAGGCGTCGTTGTCCGCCTTGCACGGGATCCAGCCTGAACTGGACCTCATGGAGGGCGGGACGCTGTACGACGCAGTCCGGTATGACGACCCTGTTCCGGTTTCCGAGGTCATCAGGAAGACCTACATCCGTGGCCTGGATCTCATTCCGGGCAATCTCGAGCTCATGGAGTTCGAGCACGAGACCCCGGCCGCGATCCAGCGCGGCGGCGCCCGCGCTTTCTTCGCGAGAGTCCGAGACGCCCTCGACAGCGTCGAAAGTGACTACGATGTCGTCGTGATCGACTGCCCTCCGCAACTGGGCTTCCTGACCATGTCTGCCCTTTCCGCGTCCTCGGGCGTCCTGGTGACGGTCCACCCGCAGATGCTTGACCTCATGTCCATGTCGCAGTTCCTGCGGATGACGGCCGACCTGCTGGGCGTGATCCGCGATGCAGGCGCCAACCTGCGGTTCGATTGGCTCCGGTTCCTGCCGACCCGCTACAAGGTGGGCGACGCCCCGCAAACCGAGGTGATCGCCTTCATCCGCGGGCTCTTCGGGCGTTCGGTGCTGACCAACCACATGGTCGAGTCGACGGCGATATCGGATGCCGGGCTGACCAAGCAGACCTTGTATGAGGCGGACAAGAAGGACTTCACGCGCCAGACCTTCGACCGCGCCATCGAGTCCATGAATGCCGTCAACGACGAGATCGCTGCGATCATCCAAAGCACGTGGGGACGCAATGGCAAGAAAGCCTAAACTGGGACTGCCCTTGCAGACCTTGCGCAATGCCCCCGACGCTCTTGAGGGGCGCAGGCTGCGGGGCGGCGTGTTCGAGATCGAGCCTGACCATGTCGAGACCGTGGGCAGGCTGGATGACCGTCTTCAAATCGAGATTGCGGGGCTGAAGGCATCGATCTCCAGAAGTGGCCAACGGGTGCCGATCCTCGTGCGACCTCTCGAAGGGGATCGCTACAGCCTGATCTACGGGCGGCGTCGGCTTGAAGCCTGCCGGGATCTCGGGATCAAGGTCCGTGCGATCGTCACCGAAATGGACGGGGATCAGGCGCTTCGGGATCAGCTGCTCGAGAACCAAGAACGCCGCGACCTGAGCTTCATCGAACGTGCCTTGGTGGCGGCAGCCTTGCTCAATGGCGATCACCTGGGAGAGGCGGAACGCACCAACAAGGGCGTGGCAGAGGTTCTAGGTCTTACCGAAGCTGGTGTGTCGCAGCTGTTAAGCGTCGTCCGCGCGGTTGGCGAGAGCCTCGTCCTAGCGATAGGTGCTGCGCCAGGTATCGGCCGGCCTCGTTGGGAGGAACTCAAGAAGTCACTGGGCGATGCATCTGTGGACCGCGAGAACCTCGCTGCAGTAGCGGCAGAGACCAGGTCCTCTCACTCCGGTGGACCTGACGAAAAGTCGGACGCCGCGTTCCTGGCCGTCCTCGCCGCAGTGGTGCAGGCAGAGCGGCCGACCTGCCCATCAAGCCCCCGAGGGGCACCTAGTGTGGCCATTCCGGGTGTCGGGGCTGCAACCATCGCGACAGGGCGCCGCGGCCGACAGTTCAAGCTCGAGCTGAAGGCCGAGGACAGAGATTTTGTCAGCTGGCTTGAGGGCAAGGCCCCGCAGCTGATCGCCGAGCTTCACGAGCGCTGGAAGCGCAAGGAAGACTGAGGAAGAGCAACAACCAAAAAGGAGGCACGAGACAGGCAGAAAAGAAAAAGGCCCCGAGAAGCAAGCTTCACGAGACCTTTCTTAGGTTTCGCACGGGACCAGCCCGCTACAAAACTCAGTTTTCGCACCTCTGAATGTAGCGATCTGGCCCCTTTCCCGCAAGCGCAAAGCGATTCGCGGGCCAGGGAAATTTTGCCTTCGTGAATGACATCATGGAGTACACACCGATTTCGCCGTTTATGCGGCCGATCTCGCACGCCCATCTGCGCGTGGTCGAGCGGCCTGAGGTATCTGTTCCGGGTAAGCCCATCAACAAGTGGGAACTCCTGCGCGAACTGTCCAAGGCGCAAGCGGCCTTTGGGGTCACAGAACGTGATTTGACGGTCATGCAGGGTCTTCTCAGCTTCTTCCCGGACGATGCGCTTGGCGGGAATGCCGAGATGGTCGTCTTCCCGTCCAACAAGGCGATCTGCGAGCGGCTGAACGGCATGCCCTGCTCTACTATGCGCAGGCACATTGCCCGCCTGGTGGACGCTGGCTTGCTCATGCGCCGCGATAGCCCCAACGGGAAGAGGTATGTCCGCAAGCATGGCGAAGAGCGCGTGGCTTTCGGCTTCGATCTCTCGCCACTCTATTGCCGGTCCGAAGAGGTGGCACGGGCCGCAGAGGCCGTGCGTGAGGCCGAGGACCGTGTGCGGCGACTGCGGGAGGTCGTGAGCCTGATGCGGCGCGATCTCGCTGCCCTCGCGGAGTTTGGAGAGGAGATCCAGCCCGGCCTTGGCCTGTGGGATCAGTTTCGCGACAAGGCTGTCTTCACAGCGCGCGCCCTGCGCCGCAAGCTCACGCTTGAGGAGCTCTCCGCATATCGGACCGACCTTGAAGCCCTTCTCGATCGCGCACGCAACGTCATTGATGGCCCTGAAACAGAAGAAATGAACACCAATGATGCCAGTTTTGAGCGCCACCATCATAATTCAAATGAAGAATCTATAGATCTTGAACCTGCCTTAGAAAAAGGCGGGGCGGCGGCCGACGCGCCAGATGTTGAAACGGATGCACCTGATGCTGACGTGGAAGAAGCCGACACAAGACGCGTGCCAAAGATCCCGCTCCATCTGGTGATCGCTGGCTGCCCGTCGCTCAAGACCTTTTACCAGGGCGACATCCGCCATTGGCATCAGCTTTTCGACGCGGCTTGCCAAGTACGGCCTGCCATGGGGATCAGCGCGTCCGCTTGGGAAGAAGCGCAACGGTTCATGGGCCCCGAGCAGGCATCGATCGTTGTCGTCGCTATGCTGGAACGCTTTGCGGACATCCGGTCGCCCGGTGGCTACCTCCGTGCGCTGACATCCAAGGCAGCGGCGGGCGAGTTCTCCTGTGGGCCGATGGTCATGGCGCTGATGTCCCGGCGAAATGCTGCATAACAGCTGTTAAGTCTCTTGGAGCGATCATCAAGTTCGGCGCGACTTTACAGCTGTTAAGTCACGCGGCGATGCGTCGGTAGCAGAAGAGAGGAAAAGGTTGGTGGGTTGAGGGGTGACGGGAAGTGAGATCGGGAGAGTGGCTTCCGGCGCCCGTAGTGGAGAAGATCTGATGGCGAAAGCAGCCCAGAAAATCACCCTGTCCCCCTCACGGGACATCCCCTTCGACAAGCTCGTGCTGAGCCAGTCCAACGTGCGGCGCATCAAGGCCGGCGTCTCGGTCGAGGAGCTGGCCGAGGACATCGCCCGGCGCGGGCTTTTGCAGAGCCTGAATGTTCGGCCCGTCCTTGATGCCGATGGTGTCGAGACCGGCACGTTCGAGATCCCGGCCGGTGGTCGGCGCTTTCAGGCGCTGTCGCTCTTGGTGAAGCAGAAGCGGCTGGCCAAGACCGCGCCGATCCCCTGCATCGTGCGGGATGCGGCGTCGGAGATCCTCGCCGAGGACGACTCGCTCGCAGAGAACATGCAGCGCGTGGCTCTGCACCCGCTGGACCAGTTCCGAGCCTTTCAGGCCCTGCGCGAGAAGGGTCAGGGCGAGGAAGCGATCGCGGCAGCCTTCTTCGTCACGCCGCAGATCGTCAAGCAGCGCCTGAAACTCGCCTCCGTGGCCCCTGCCCTCCTCGATGTCTATGCCGAGGATGGCATGACGCTCGAGCAGCTGATGGCCTTCACGGTGAACCCCGACCACGGGCGTCAGGTGCAGGTCTGGAATGCAGTGAAGAATTCCTGGAACAAGGAGCCCTATGCCATCCGGCGCATGCTCACTGAGACCTCGGTCCGAGCCTCAGATCGTCGCGCGGTCTTCGTCGGTGTCGATGCCTATGAGGCGGCGGGCGGTGTCGTCCTGCGTGATCTGTTCCAGGGCGATGACGGTGGCTGGCTCGAGGACCCTGCCCTGCTCGATCGTCTGGTTACTGAGAAGCTTCGGGCAGAAGCCGAGGCGCTGACTGCAGAGGGCTGGAAGTGGATTGAGGTCGCGACCGATCTGCCGTATGGCTACAGCCACGGCCTGCGGCGTCTGGCCAGTGATCCCGCCCCGATGACCGACGAGGAAAGCGCGTCCCATGCGGCGCTCCTCGCCGAGTATCGTGCGCTGGAGGAGGAGTATTCCGGCCAGGACGAATACCCCGAGGAGATCGATGCCCGGCTCGGTCAGCTCGAGATGGCGATGGAAGCTGTCGAGCAGCGGCCGCTGATCTACGACCCGGCCGAGGTTGCACGCGCGGGCGTCTTCGTGACGCTGGATCGGGACGGCAGCCTTGCGATCTATCCCGGCTATGTCCGGCCCGAGGACGAGCCGCGCGAGGAGACCGCGGTCCAGGATGGTGATGGCGCGGATGACATGGGGCAGGGGGGTGATGTCGGTGTTTCCAGCCAGAAACACTCGGGGACCTCTGTCGGCGGCACTGTCATAACTTCGGGTGGTCAGCCGATCGGCGTGGATGCGTCCGATGAGGAAGATGACGGTGCGCTGAAGCCGTTGCCCGAGCGACTGGTCATGGAACTGACGGCCCACCGGACCCTCGCACTGCGTGAGGCCATCGGGCGGTCGCCCGACGTTGCGCTGACGCTCCTGCTCCTGAAGCTGGTGACAGATACCTTCCGCATCTCCTCTGCCTCGGGCAGCTGCCTCGAAGCCTCGGTGCGCCAAGTCTATATGTCGGCGCAGGCGCCCGATCTGAAGGACAGCGTCGTCGCCAAGCTGGTCGACGAACGTCATGCCGCCTGGGAGGCCGATCTGCCTCTCGGCGATGATGCCGCCCTCTGGGACTATCTGTCCGTTCTCGACCAAGGCAGCCGTCTGGCGCTGCTGGCACATTGCCTCAGCTTCGGGATCAACGCGCTCCATGAGAAGGTGAACCCCTATGGGGGTGGCATCTCCGCCAGCAGTCTGACTCGTCGCATGGCGCATGCCGACCTCGTGGCCCGCGCGGTCGATCTCGACATGGTCGAGGCAGGCTGGGAGCCGACGGTAGACGGCTATCTCAACCGCGTGCCCAAGGCCCGGATCCTCGAGGCCGTGCGCGAGGCGAAGGAGGAAGGGACCGCGCAGCTTCTCGACCACCTGAAGAAGGGTGAGATGGCGACGGAAGCCGAGCGGCTTCTCAAGGGCAGCGGTTGGTTGCCCGAGGTCCTGCGCCGGGCCGATCTGGTGACGTTCGACGGAGAGGCGGTCGGAGAACGGCAGGGGGAAGATGCGGGCGATCCCGAAGACATCGCTCTCCCGGCCTTTCTGACGGCCGATTTGCCGGACAGCGATGCGTCGATGATGGCGGCAGAGTGATCTGAGCCATCCGGGGGGCGGGGAAACCCGCCCCTCTATCTCACAAAACACAGCAATATCAATATGATGAATGCGGATACTCGCATTCGGGATGAGGAATCATGTCTGCAACAAACATCATCGACATAGCCCCTTTGGGGGCGCTCATTCGCTACACCGACGGCAGTCCCAAGCCGCCGGCACGCTTCACCAAGAAGCTTGCCGCCTGGGAGCGTTCGAACGGCGTCGGTCGTCTCGTGAAGAAGGAGCCGCCCCGGGTCTATCCGACCTGGACCGCTCCGGCCTCCTTCACGCTGCATGAAGGGAACTTCTCCTCGGACGGGGTCATCCTGGTCACCATCATGCGCAGCCATTCGGCGGATAGCCGTCTGATCTTCGAGGTGGCCGAGGAACCGAAGCCCGGGCAGGTGCGCGTGCTTCTGGACTTCGGCGGCAACATCGAACTCTTGCATCTGGCGGAATCGATCACCGCGGCCGAGCTCTGGATCGCACGGGAGGGCTACCGAAACGCGCGGCTCGAGATCGTCGGTGCCGAGGACGGCGATAGGGCAGGGGACGCAGACCTGGCCGCCTGAGCCCTGACAATGCGTGAGGGGCCTTCCGAAAGGCGGGCCTCTCACCGACCAGACCCTCGTCCCGCGAAATCGCGGGGCGCCAAAGGATCCATCCCCCAATACGGAGGTCTTCAACCGAGAGCTTGCCCGGGAGGCTGGCGGCGTTAGAAGCATCAGCGGGACAATTGGCTCCTGACGTTGGGGCACCAGCCCCCGCTCGCCATTCCCTTCCTTGCCCCGAATCCTGTCTTCGAGATCAACCCGCGAGGGGTCGGACTACGGGCGAGCCCGTGCCGCCGGGTGGATTCGGGCAAGCCGAACGCACCCGGTGATGTCAGCCAGTCTTCGGGCCTGCGGGGTCCTGTCGCGCGGAGGATGGTCCCCCGCCTCCCAGACAGGAGCCAAACAGATGTCCCGCAAAGATGCACACGCCTTCGCCGCCTCCCTCGCCGCTACGCTCATGGTCTCGATCGTCGTCTTCCAGGCAGGGGATGGAACCTTCGGCGCCGTCCCCGCCGACGAAATCGACGGAGACGAGGTCGTGATCGTCTCGGAATACGATCCCTTCGGGTGAGGCTTCGGCCTCACTTCCCGAGGGCCTGGGCACGGCGCAGGCCCGGCTCCGGGCGTTTCACCGTCCAACTGGCGTGACAAGCGGCTTCGTATCGTCGCCTTCTCATCATAAGGTCACCCGTTGGTGGCTCACATGTGGCCAAAGCAGTGTGCAGTGGCACAGTGTGACGATTGATGGTAAAAAATCTGGGATGAGAGAAATGCGCCCTTCTGACAACATTCTGAGAAGACTGGCAGAGACTGGTCTGCACCAAGGGGGGTTGGCGGCCGCCGGGAAACTGATGTGGCGCGCCGTTCTATTGGGTACTGCCCTTTACTTGATCCTCGGTAATGACCCCGATGCCAACCTCAAACTGAATGGCGTGTCCTATATCGCGGCCGTCGTCTGGTCATACTACGATGGAGTCTTTGCAAAGCGGATATGGTCAATCGCCTTCCTTGAGGCGATCTTTCTGCATCTCGCCGGCATACAGGTCGGCAATCTGCTTGCCACAATTTTCGGCAACCCCCTGTTCGGGTCTTAATCGGCCCAACCCAATCAATTTGCTCGCAAAAATGTGACGGGTGTCTATGATAGGATGACCCGTCTTTTCTCGCCCGTCGTTGGAGCTTTGGATGCTCGATCTTGCTGA
This sequence comes from Halodurantibacterium flavum, assembly GCF_042681825.1. NCBI lineage: Bacteria > Pseudomonadati > Pseudomonadota > Alphaproteobacteria > Rhodobacterales > Paracoccaceae > Halodurantibacterium > Halodurantibacterium flavum. Next base: position 72,380 of record NZ_JBHUGH010000007.1, on the reverse strand, counting down.
TTGCGCCGCTAAAGAAGGCTATCGGACGTTTCGCACCGCGCACGACCGGGATGCGACGCATGTCGTCGAAGACCTTGCTTCGACCGCGCATGGGCTGAGCGCTGATGAAGCCGAGCGGCGCCTGCGACAGCATGGTCCCAATTCGATCCCAACCGGCACGCGGCGCCACCCGGTCCTTCGCTTCCTTGCCCATTTCAACAACGCGCTGATCTATTTCCTGCTGGCCGGGGCGGCGGCGGCGGCGGCGCTGGGGCATCTCGTTGATACGGGCGTGATCCTTGCGGTCGTCCTGGTCAACGCGGTCGTGGGCTTCTTGCAGGAGGGCAAGGCCGAGGATGCGCTGGCGGCGATCCGCAACATGATCGCGCCACGCGCCAGTGTGCTGCGCGACGGCCAGCGCGTCAGCGTTCCCCAGGCCGACCTTGTCCCCGGCGACGTCGTCCTGATCGAGGCGGGCGATCGGGTCCCGGCGGACTTGCGCCTGCTACGTGCGCGCAGCCTGCGGATCGATGAGGCCATCCTGACCGGCGAGTCCGTGGCGGCGACGAAACATACCGATCCGGTAGACGCAAACGCGGCCCTCGGTGACAGGCGGTCGCTGGCGTTTTCCGGCACATTGGTTGCCACAGGGCAAGGAACCGGCATCGTCTTCGCGACTGGCCTGCAGACCGAGATCGGGCGCATCAGCGAGCTGCTGGGCGGCGTCGAGGAACTGACCACGCCGCTTTTGCGGCAAATCAACCGCTTCGGCCAGCGATTTACCCGGTTCGCCTTTGTCGGTGCGGCGGTCCTCTTCTTATTTGCGATCACCCTGCGCGGCTACCAATGGGACGAGGCGCTGATGGCGGTCGTCGCATTGGCGGTCAGCCTGGTGCCAGAGGGATTGCCCGCCGTCATCACCATCACACTGGCCATCGGAGTGCAGCGGATGGCGGCGCGAAACGCCGTGATCCGCCGCCTTCCGGCGGTCGAGACGCTCGGGGCCACCTCTGTCATCTGTTCGGACAAGACCGGGACGCTGACCCGCAACGAAATGACCGTCCGCCGGGTCGTCACACCGGGGCAGGCGATTTTCGTGGATGGCTCCGGCTACAATCCCGGTGCGCATCGGCTGTTTGAAGACACAGGCCCCCGCAGTCCTGCGGGCCACGCCACGTCCCTGTCGCTGATCCGCGCCGGTCTGCTGTGCAACGACGCCCGGCTGCGCGCCAACGGGGCGGAATGGCATGTGGAGGGCGACCCTATGGAAGGGGCGCTTGTCACCTTGGCGATGAAGGCCGCTTTCGATCCCGAGAACGAGCGTGCGGAATGGCCGCGTCTGGACGAGATCCCCTTCGATGCCGCGCATCGCTTCATGGCGACCTTGCACAAGATGTCGCTTGCCGAGCCTGTGGTCCTGGTCAAGGGCGCGCCCGAGGCCGTTCTGGCCATGTGCACGAGACAGGAGGCCCCGGACGGGCCGACCGTGCTGGATGCGGGGTACTGGTCGGACCGGATCGCGGAAGCCGCGGCGCAGGGTGAGCGGGTTCTTGGCTTTGCCATGCGGCATCTACCAGAAGGAACGGAGCGCATCGATTTTCCCGATGTCGAAACCGGGCTGACGTTCCTTGGCATCGTCGGTTTCATCGACCCGCCGCGGGACGAGGCGATCCGCGCGATTGCCGAATGCGCCTCGGCCGGGATCGCGGTGCGCATGATCACCGGCGACCACGCCGCCACCGCCAAGGCCATCGCGCGTCAGCTTGGGCTGGGTGAGGATCCGGTCGTGCTGACAGGACATGACCTTGACCAGGTGTCGGGGGAGGACTTCGCCCGGGCCGTCCGTGAAACGGTCGTGTTTGCCCGTACCAGCCCCGAGCACAAGCTGCGCATCGTGCAGGCACTTCAGGCCGAGGGCCGGGTCGTCGCCATGACGGGGGATGGCGTCAACGACGCGCCCTCGCTGAAGCAGGCGGATGTCGGCATCGCGATGGGCGTCAAGGGCACCGAGGCCGCCAAGGAGGCCTCGGAAATGGTGCTGATGGACGACAACTTCGCCTCGATCGTCGCGGCCGTCCATGAAGGCCGCACCGTTCATGACAACATCCGCAAGGTCGTGGGCTGGACGCTGCCAACCAACGGTGGCGAGGCGCTGACCGTGGTCATCGCGATCCTGTTCAACTTCGCCATGCCGATGACGCCGGTCCAGATCCTCTGGGTCAACCTGATCCTTGCCGCGACGCTTGGCCTTGCGCTTGCTTTCGAACCTTCCGAACCCGGGGTCATGCGCCGCCTGCCGCGCCGGCCGAACGCGGGGCTGCTCACGCCCTTCATCCTGTGGCGGGTGATCGTGGTCTCGCTCCTCTTCGCGGCGATCTCTCTTGGGGTGTTCTTCTGGGCGCTGAACCAGGGTCGCGATCTCGAGACCGCCCGGACCATGGTGGTGAACACGCTGGTGGTGCTGGAGATCTTCTATCTCTTCAGCGTGCGGTTCCTGCACATGACGTCCTTCACCTATACCGGGGTGAAGGGCACGACGCCGGTGTGGATTGCGCTGGCGGTCGTTGTGGCCGGGCAGCTTGCCTTTACCTATCTGCCGATCATGAACACGATCTTCGGATCGCGCCCACTCACGCTCGGGGAGGGAGCACTGATCATCGCGCTTGGGGCGGCGAGCTTCGTGCTTCTCGAGTTCGAGAAGCACTTCATCCGCCACCGCTTTCGGGATGACTAGCCACCCTGAAAGCCTCGACAGGCTGCGCCCAGAGCGCCGCCGCTGTCAGAACGGCAAGATCATGGGCACCAGCAAGACACTGGTGAGCAGGCAAATGCCCGCGAATGGTACGCCGATCCGAAGGAAATCGGTGAAGCGGTAGTTGCCCGGCCCGACGACCAGCGTGTTCACGGGTGACGAGACGGGAGTCATGAAGGCTGCCGAGGCAGCGAGCGCCACGGTCATGGCAAAGGGATAGGGAGATGCGTCGAGGGCGCTGGCGACAGCCAGCGCCACCGGGGCCATCAGGACAGCCGTTGCGGTGTTCGAAATGAACAAGCTGAGCGCTGCAGTCGCCGCGAAGATCGCCGCCAGCACCAGCCGGGGTGAGGCACCGTCGAGCACACCGAGCAGAGCCTGTGCCGCGATCTCGACCCCGCCGGTGCGCTGCAGCGCCAGAGAGAAGGGCAGCATGCCGACGATCAGGATCAGGCTCTGCCAGTGGATTGACCGATAGGCGCCAGCCATGTCGATACAGCGAAACAGGCCCAGCAGCAGGCAGCCGAAGAGTGCCGCCTGCACATTCGGCACGATCCCCCAGACCATCAGCACCACCACCAGCACCAGCACGGCTATTGCCAGCGGCCCGAGATGGCGCGCGGGCACGGCCTCGTCGGCCTCTGATGGCAGGTCCAGCAGAATCAGGTCGCGCCGTTCGTCAGCCAGCTTTCGGATCGCGCGCCAGGGGCCGACGGTCAGCAGCGTATCGCCGGGGCGCAGCGGCTCGTCGATCACGCTCTCGGGCACGGGTTTCGTGCCGTGCTTCATGCCGATCACCGAGAGGTCATAGGTGCTGCGGAACCGGGCCTGCGTGACCGTCTTGCCGATCAGGCGCGACGTCGGCGGCACGATGATCTGCGCCATTCCGATTTCCTGCGCCGTGTCTGTGAACCACCGCCCCGAGACCGGCAGCGCGATCAGATCATGCGCCTGCGCGAAGGCGTCCAGATCGAAGCCCGATGCACCGTTCGCGCGCCGGTCGATCAGCAGGATGTCGCCAGCTTCCAGCGCCGTCTCGGCGCGGGGATGGATCAGCTTGCGGCGGAACCGGCTGTCGCGCTCGATGGCGACGATGTTGATGCCCGCGCTGGCGCGCAGGTCCAGCGCGTCCAGCCGTTGGCCCACGAGGCCGGACCCCGCGCGCAGCTGCAGCCGGTGCTCGCGGCCTGCAAGGCCGTAGTCCGCGACCCAGCCGGTCAGGGCTGCGCGTTCGGGCAGTTCGGGCGCGGGGCCCGGCGCCAGAAACCGACGCGCGACCAGCATGTAGAGGATCGCCAGCACCAGGATCGGGACACCGAAAGGGGTGAAGGCGAAGAAGCCGAAGCCCTCGTGCCCCTGCCGCATCAGTTCGGAGTGGACGACCAGGTTGGGCGCGGTGGCGACCAGCGTCATCATCCCGCTGATCAGCGCGGCCATAGAAAGCGGCATCATCAAACGACCTGCCGGAATGCGGGCGTTGCGGGCGATGCGCAGCACGATGGGGATGAAGATCGCCACCACCCCGGTCGAAGACATGAACGAGCCCACACCCGCCACGATCACCATCAGGAGGACGATCAGCTTCGCCTCGCTGGCACCGGCACGCGCCGTCAGCCAGTCGCCAAGGCGCTGTGCAACGCCGGTGCGCACAAGCGCCTCCCCGATCACGAACAGGGCCGCGATCAGCACGATGTTGGGGTCCGACAGGCCCACCAGTGCCTCGGACATGCTGATGACGCCTGTCATTGGCAGCGCGACCATCATGATCACAGCCACGACATCCATGCGCGGGCGGTTGAGCGCGAACATGACCACCGCCGCGCCCAGCAGGGCCAGCACCATCGCAAGGGGGGACATCGGCTACACCCCGCGCAGTGGCGCGGTGCGGTTCGGGATATGTGTGATGACGCAGATCATGCCTGAGGTGGCACGGCCAGAACGTCAACGTCGACACTGCCCATAAGTTCCTGCGCCACGCTGCCCAGAAACAGCCGTTTGACGCCTGACAGCCCGCGCGTGCCGATGACAAGAAGGTCGGGCTTCGTCTGTTCCACAAGTCCGGCGATGGCGTCCGCGCCGACGCCCTCGATGATCCGGGCATTGTAGCTCAGATCTCCAAGATCGAGGCTCTGAACGAACCGGCCAAGCTCGCGACGTGTCGACTGGAATTCTTTCTCGGCTTCCGCATGGATCCGCTCGGTCGGGATGCCGGCATGGGTCATCATCTGGCGCGTGATCGGCGCGTAGCCATGAACGAAGGTGACATCGGCACCGTCCAGCAGGCCCAGCTCATGTGCCTTGCGGGCGGCATGGCCCGATGCGTCCGACATGTCGGTGGCGATCAACACCTTCCGCCAGCGCTCGCCGGTCTTAGAGTTGGCCATCAGGACCGGGCGGCCTGCGGTGCGGGTCACGCGCTCGATCGTCGTGCCCACGAAGACATCGCGCAGGAATTGGCGCCTGTGTGCACCCATCACGATCAGATCTGCTTCGCGGACCCGGGCTTCCTCCCCTATGGCGTGAAAGGCATGGCCCGAAACAACTGCGACCTCTGCGTGCGATGGCGCGCCAAGCCCTGCGATCTGGTCCAACAGAAAGGTCTCGGCGTTGGAGATTTCCTCGCGCACTCGGCTCTCGACAAGATCATCCTCGACGACATGCAACACGGCAAGTTTCGCGCCAGTCGCATCTGCTAGTTGAACGGCCCGCTGTACTGCGGGTTTCGCGCGGGAGGACAGATCAGAGGCGACGAGGATGGATTTGAGCATGGCTCCGGCGGATTCTGGTTAATTTCTCGGCATTCCCTTAGTATGACATTGAAATTCCGTCATGAAAACCCGGAAACCCTGACCAGCCAGAGGTGTCAGCGGGCACCTTTGTCAAAGCCATGATGGCAATGACCCGGGCCGGGCTGGCGGGGGTGCTTTGTATGACCGGAAGCTGCGTCGCGCCGCGGAACCTGGTGGGGCCCGTATCGTCCGGTCAGAGGACGCGCACGTCGGCTGGGATGCCGCGGACGCCACCGGATTGATGCGTGAAATCAAGCATCTGGTGTCAAACCCTGACGGGCGCGGGGATTGACGATAACCCGAAAAAGCCGCATTCAGGAAAGGGCTTCCCAACCATCTATCCACCAAAGCCGCGCCTGCGGTCATCGGCCATGTCATGGATGTCATCTCGCTCGTCGGCATCGTTGCCGCGCTCTTTGTTGTTATCTCCCTGAGCGAGCCTTTGGCCGACCGCGCCCGGCTGCCCTACACGGTGGTGCTGGCACTTATCGGAACCCTGATCGGCCTTGCAGCCGTTCTCCTGGTCGATCACGGCCGCGAACTTCTGGGCTTGCCTCTGGCTGTCGAACTGTTCGAGTTCAACATCCGCGCCAGCGTCTTCCTTTACGTCCTTCTGCCAACCTTGTTGTTTCAGGTCTCGTTGGGGCTGAACCTGCGCCGGATGGCCGATGACTGGGTGCCGATCCTTGTCATGGCAGTGCTCGCAGTGGTGGTTGCGACCTTCGCCATCGGCTTCGCGCTGACCCCCTTCACCACACTGCCGCTGATGGCCTGCCTGATGCTGGGTGCGATCGTCGCGACGACCGATCCTTCGGCGGTGGTCAGTATCTTCCGCAACATCGCCGCTCCCCAACGCCTCACCCGGATCGTCGAGGGCGAGAGCCTGCTGAATGACGCCGCTGCCATCGCGCTGTTCGGCTTCTTCCTGACCTTCGTCATGCTGGGCGTGCCCAACCCCACGCTGCGCGACGCGCTGGTGGGCTTTCCGACGCTAGTCTTCGGCGGGATCGGCATCGGATGGGTCTTCGCGCGGGTTTGCATCGCGCTCTTCGGGCTGATGAGCCGTTATCCCCTGGCGCAGGTCTCGCTCAGCGTGGCGCTGCCGTACATCACCTATCTGGTGGCCGATCGAGTTCTGGGCGTCTCGGGCGTCATCGCCGTTGTCATGGCAGGGATGACGCTCAACTATCTCGGCCCCGGGCGTCTTTCGCCGGGCAACTGGTCCAACCTGCGCGAGGTCTGGGATGTTCTGGCGCATTGGGCCGGTGCGCTCATCTTCCTTCTGGCCGCGTTCCTTGTGCCGCGTCTTCTGGGGGACGTGCAGCTTCGTGACGTCGCACTGATCGGGGTGGTGATCCTGGCGGCCACGGCGGCCCGGCTTTTCATGCTGTATCTTGTTCTTCCGCTGCTGACCGCAATGAAGCTCTCGCCACGGGTGGACCGACCTTACCGGGTCGCCATCCTCTGGGGTGGCCTGCGCGGCGCCGTTACTCTGGCTCTTGCGCTGGCCGTGACCGAGAACCTGCGCGTGCCAATCGAGATCAAGCGCGAGGTCGGCATTCTGGCAACCGGATTCACGCTCTACACACTTCTCTTTCAGGGAACGACCCTGCGCTGGATCATCTCGCTTCTCGGTCTCGACAAGCTGTCGCGGCTGGATCGCGCTCTGTCGAACCAGGTGATCGCCGTCGCCCTCGAGAACGTGCGCGAGGAAGTCGCGAATACCGCGCAGCGCCATGAACTAACGCGAGAGATCGTACGATCCGAGGCCAAGCGCTTTGCCGAACGCCTGGACAGCGCGATGTCGAAGGCGGAGGGGGTCGACGAGATCCCGGATCGCGACAGGATCACCCTTGGCCTTGTCGCGCTCGCCGGGCGCGAGCGGGACATGATCCTCGAGGCATTTCGGGAACAGCAGATATCGGCACGACTGGCCGAACAGATGCTGTCAGACGCTGACCGCTTGATCGAACGCACGCGGGCTGGCGGGCGCGATGAATACAGAACGACAGGGCGCCTGAGTCTTGCGCAGGGCCGCTGGTATCGATTGGCGATTTTCCTTCACAACCGGCTGCGGCTTTCGGGCTCGTTGGGCCGGATGACAGCTGACCGCTTCGAGATTCTGCTCAATCAACGCCTCACCTTGCGGGATCTGCACGGGTATATCGATGGCAAGATCCGGCGCATCCATGGCCGCCGCGTGGCCGATCTCCTGCATGAGCTGCTGAAGCGTCGCGAGGAGGAAACCCAATCAGCGCTGGACGGGCTTCGTTTGCAATATCCCGGTTATGCCGAAGAGATCGAACGCCGCTTTATCCGCCGTACATCGCTCCGGCTGGAAGAGCGCGAATACGACATTCTCTATCAGGATGGCCTTATTGGCCGCGAACTGTACACCACGCTCAAGCAGGAGCTGGGCGAGAAGCGGAAACGCGCGGAAACCCGCCCCGCGCTCGACCTTGCAGTGCAGAAGACCGAACTGGTGCGCCAGTTTCCGCTTTTTGCCAATATGGAGGAAGAAAGCCGCGCCCGACTCGCCCGCACGCTCAGGGCACGTTACGTTCAGCCCGGCGAGGTGCTCATGCGCAAGGGTGACGTTCCGCGCGAAGTCTGCTTCATCGCGTCAGGGGCCGTGGAGGTCGAGACAGCAGGTCAGAAGAGCAAGCTCGGTCGCGGCGAGATGTTCGGGCAGTTGTCGCTTCTCAGTCGACAGGTTCGAAGGACCCAGATCACCGCGATCACCCATTCGACCCTGCTTGTGTTGGACGAGGCACGGTTTCGCCGCTTGCTGGAGAAGAGCGACGCACTGCGCGCTGCCGTCAGGGAAAGCGCCGAAAAACGGGGGCTTTCCACGGAAGCGTTGGGGCTGTAGGCACATGGAGATCGCGTGCCCATTACGTTCATCCGACGGACAGGCTCTCAGCCGTCTGTCCTACCGCTAGAGCTTCCACGAACCACTGCGGTTTCCGCCCTCGGCCAGACCAGGTGAGTGCCGGGTTCTCAGGGTGCCGGTATTTCGGCGGGGCAGGCGCACGGGAGGTTTTCGTCTCGGTACCGACGAGTTCGGCCAGGGAGTAGCCCAGGTCCCGGGCGAGAGCTTCCACCTTGGCGCTGGCTTCCGCCTTCTGCCTATCCTCGAATGTGGCAATCGCCTTGGCGACGTCCTTCTGCATTTTCTTCAGCTCGTTGAGCGACAGTGCCTCGAGAGCGTAATCAGCCATTGATGCGGTCCGTGTCCTGAATGTCCCGGTATCGATAGCCCGTCGCGGCAGGGCGCCGCAACTCCCGGAAGGCTGGGGCAGGGGTGGCAGAGGCTGTTGATCGCCATTTCGTCGCCAGGGAGGTGCTGAACTGGGGGTCTGGCTGTCTCGATGCGCAAGGTGACAGGGTCTGGCATGGGCTCCCCGCGCATCTCTGTCTCCTGGGCCATCCCTTCGACTGACAATCCCCTAATCCCGTTCGGGCTCTCGCGCGCAACCCCGCGTCAGTCCGGGCCGTGTTGCCCCTTTGGGGCTGCCCGCTCCACCCCGGTCCTCTGGGGGTTTCCGGCGTCCGTTCCGTCCACCGTGCACGCGTCACCCGACGGGCTTCTTCCGGGTCTTGTCGAAGGGACGGTCCCGAAGACAGGACACACAGGAGCTTATCATGCAGAACATCGTCATCCTCGCCGGCAACATCGGTCAGACCCCCGAAGTCCGCACCACCCAGGGCGGCACCAAGATCACCAACTTCAGCCTCGCCACCTCCCGCCCCCGCCTCTCGGAAGGTCGCGTCCTGCGCGACGAGAACGGCTACCGGGTCATGGACACGGAATGGCACCGCATCACCTGCTTCAACGGTCTCGGCAAGACGGTCGCGGAGCATTGCGAAAAGGGCATGAAGGTCCTCGTCCATGGCCGCATCCACTATACCAAGTGGATCGACAGCATGGGGAACGACCGCTACGGCTGCGAGATCATCGCCGAGAAGGTCGACTTCCTGAGCCGGCCGAAGTCGGCCGAGAACGAAAACCCCGAGTTGGTCGACCGCGACGACGAGATCCCGTTCTGAGGAACGGGGTCTCCCCTCGGGCCCGGCGGGGTAACCCGCCGGGTTCGGGGCATGCGCACGGCAAGCCGTGTAGCAGGACATCGGCACAGTTTGACAAGCTTTGCCAATTTATGTCATCGTCCTTGCAAAGGAGATCGCGACCATGGCCACGATGAATGTTTCTTTGCCGGACCCGATGAAGGCCTGGGTCGAGGCCCAGACACAAGATGGGCGCTACAGCAACGCCAGCGATTATGTGCGCGATCTGATCCGCCGGGACCAGGATCGCCAGCAGGCCATCGTCGAGTTGCAGCAGCTTGTCGATGAGGGTCTCGCAAGCGGTCCGGCAGGACGTCTGGATGTTGAGGCATTTCTTGCCCGCAAGCGGGATCAGAATGCCGGAACCGACGGTCGTTGAATATCGCCTATCACCTGCTGCGCTGAATGATCTGGACGCAATCTGGGTTTATACCGCGCGTACCTGGTCTGTTGGTCAGGCAGAAACCTATATCCGCGGGCTCGCCGTGGACATGGACCTGCTGGTCCAGCACCCGGGGATCGCGCGCGAACGCACTGAAATCCGCCCGCCCGTGCGCCTTTACCGCTCGGGATCGCATCTGATCATCTACCGCATCGAGGAGGAGTGGCTACAGGTGTTGCGCATTGTGCATGTGCGACAGAATTGGGTCGCCTATCTGAACGAGTGATCTGATGCTCTCGCAGCCCTTCGCGGCGAAGCGAGGGGCTGCGAGAGGATTTGAGCATGAAGGTCGAAGACGAAGAACGCATTGCCGCCGATCTCGCGAAGATCATGGCCATGATCTGCATCCGCAACACGCGGCTGGAGGATTTGCACGCCGGGGAGCAGCCGGTGACGCTGACCGGCGATTATTCGGACGTGAACGTGATCGACGCCACAGGTCAGACCATCCCGTGGAGCACGGTGTCGCATATCGATGATGCGCAGATGGCGGACTTGATGCGGGACATCGTCAATCGCCTGTTCACGTTTCACATGAGGCGGGATGATCTGAGATTCAGGGATCATCTCGACCGCTGGATGACTGCATCGAACAAATGGGACAACCCGGTTCTCGACACGGCTTTTCTCGAAGCAGTTGCTGAACTGGGGGTACCCCGGAAAGGGTGAGACGTTTGACTGTTTGGGTGGGCCCAAGCTCAGCCGAAACGCCCGGTCTGCAACGATGTTCTGTGCATCAGCGATCTGAGAGTCAGAGATGGGTTGGTTGCTTTCGTGACAGGTTGAGGGCTGGGAGAGTGGCTCCCGGCACCTGTCATGGGAGATAGCCGATGGGCGTTGTGGAAGTTCTGGATCCGGTCGCACCTGCGCGGGCGGGGGGCTGGAAGGTGGATGTGAGCCGGGGTGAGCGGAACGGGCGGGTGTCGTCCGAATGGTTCAACCGGCCCGATGACGAGCGGTATCTGTCGCTCGATGATCTCTGGACCAATGTGAAGGGTCGGTCCGAGCGCAGCCGCAGCCGGGTGGTGCAGACGGCGGACATCCGGGTCGAGGCCGCGCGCGACAACCCTGAACGGTTGCACCTGATGCTGCCGAAAGCGCAGGAACCGGTCGCGCCCACGCACTGGGCATTCGGCCAGCTTGCCAGCATCGTCGGCGCGCCGGCGTCCTACCTGCGGCAGTTGCCGGCGCCGCTGGCGGGCATAAACCTGCAATATGGTCTGACCAACCACCGCGCCGAGCAGGTGAAGACCTTCGAGACCGAAGATGGCCGCACGGAGTTGCGCGCCGTGACCGGCCCCGATTACGGCCGCATCCACGATTTCGAACTGGTCGAGGCGGTGCAGCGCATCGCGGGCAACGGCACGGGCGACACGCGCTGGAAGGTGCCGGGCGTGCTCGACTGGTCGACCGGGGTCTACAACCCCCAGCCGGTTCGACCCGACGTTGGCGGCGTTTCGAGCCAGACTTCAGGATTCTGGAAAGCCTCCGAAACTTGCGATTACAGCATGCGCCCGCAAGCTGCTCACGATCATCAACGCGATGGCGCGAGACGCCACGGACTACGCTTCTGCAGTCTCCTGAAAGACAGTTGCTATCACCACGCCCTCTCCTCGGTGAAGAAATGGGGCGGCACGGTCGACGATTTCATGGCCGTGCATGCCTGGTTCGACCAGAGCAAGGAGATCACGGCGGACTTCCGGCACCGGGCGCTGCGTCACCATGCCGAGGGCATATTCATGGCCGAGACCATCTTCGGTCAGACCCTCACACTCTCGACCGGGCGCATCATCCCGACCCGTTGGGTCGGCGAGCAGCATGTGAAGGAAGACCTCGGCTTCATCCCGAGCTTTGCCGACTGGGTGAAGGCCATCCGGCCCGAGCCCTGGATGGGTCGGGCCGAGCGGATCGAGGCGCTTGTCGATCCGCATCTCGCTTCACCCGTGGTCGAGGTGAGCTGAGATGACCGACTCCACCTATGTGCGCCTCGGCCTGCCCTTGACGGCCTCGCCCTACGCGGTCCTGCGTGCTGCGGTCCGGGTGCTCCACCCCGACACGCGCGCCGTGCGCGGCTTCCGGGCAGCTCGCAAGCGCTTCTACCGGCAGATGCTCTGCGCGCATGCCGCGCGACATGCGGCGGGCGAAAGTCCCACCGGCTGATCGCCCCAACCACCTCTTCATTCCAACACAACGCCCGGCCTCTTGGCCGGGTCTTCCCCATTCAGGAGGTTCCCATGGCGGATTACTTCACCCACTTCTCATGCCTGCTCGACGTCGGCACCCCCGACAACGCCGCCCGCGCACTCGCCCTGTTTCAGGAACTCCGCGCTGCGGATCAGGACGCCGACGACCCGGAGGTCGCGGGCTTCGACCTCGTGCGCCAGGACGCGCCCGAGGGCAGCACCCTCTGGATCCATGACGACGAGCACGGCGATGTCGAGGGGGTCATCCGCTTCGTGCTGCGCCTTGCGGACGATCTCGACCTCACCGGTCTCTGGGGGTTTCAGTATTCTCTGACCTGCTCCCGGCCTCGCCTCGACGCCTTCGGCGGCGGCGCGCATGTCATCGATCTCGGTGCGCGCAAATCCGTCGGCTGGACCAGCAGCCAGGAATGGCTTGCCGCCGCGCTGAACGGGGAGGACGTCGATGCCTGAGCTCATCTGCACCACGGTCTACCAGTTCCCAGAACTTTCAGATGCCGCCAAGGAAAAGGCGCGCAGCTGGTATCGCGAACGCGGCCCACACGACGACTGGTGGGACGCGGTCTATGAGGATTTTGAGAGGGTCTGCGAGATCCTCGGTATCCGCCTGAAAACCACGCCCGTCCGCCTGATGGGCGGCGGGACGCGGGCCAAGCCGTGCATCTGGTTCTCCGGGTTCTGGAGCCAGGGCGACGGCGCTTGCTTCGAAAGCTACTGGTCCCACGCCAAGGGCGGGGCCACGCGCATCCGGGACTACGCGCCCACGGACGCGACGCTGCACGGCATCGCCGACCGGCTGCAGGCCATCCAGCGGCGGAACTTCTACCAGCTCGCCGCCGAGGTCAGCCATCGCGGGCGCTACTACCACGAATACACGATGTCGGTGGACGTCACGCGGGACAGCCCGACCTGGCAGCCGCCGACCGAAGACGCCGAGGAGATCGTGACCGAGGCGCTGCGTGATCTGGCCCGCTGGCTCTACCGCCAGCTTCAGGCTGAATACGACCACCTGACCTCGGACGAAGCCATCGAAGAGGGGATCATCGTCAACGAGTACACCTTTACCGAAGCCGGGCGGCGGTTCGGGTGAGAGCGCATGGTTGAAAACTGTCAGAAATTTGCGCACATTTCTGACAAAGGAGCGATCATGGAGCGCATGGCCGAGAGCATCATGAATGTCGCGACGACGTTGCCGGAGGGGGTGCCCTTGGCAGCGAAGGGGCTCCTGCACCTAGGCTCGCGCGCGGCGGTCGATCAGACGCTGTCGCGTCTGGCCGCACGTGGGGAGTTGATCCGAGCAGGACGCGGCATCTACATGCGCCCCGTCCAGACACGCTTTGGTCCGCGCAGTCCGTCGGCTGAACAGGCGATTGAAGCGCTCGCAGTGCAGCGGGGCGAGACGATTGTGCCGAGCGGTGCTGCTGCGGCAAACGCTCTGGGCCTCACGACACAGGTGCCGGTCAAGTCGGTTTACCTCACTTCCGGTCGAAGCCGCGTGCTGAACCTTGGCCGGCAAGCGGTCGAGCTGCGTCATGCGCCGCGCTGGCAGTTGGCCCTTGGGAGCAAGACCTCGGGCCAGGCCGTCCGTGCGCTGGCATGGCTTGGACCGGATGAGGCTCCCAAAGCTCTTCAAATCCTGCGATCCAAGCTCACGGAGACGGCAAAGACAGAACTGGTGTCTGCTGCGCCGCAGTTCCCGACTTGGCTGGCACGATTGGTTGGAGAGATAGTCCATGGCTGAGGCGTCAGTGCGCTTCAGCGCTTTGCCTGGTGCCCATTCCGAGGCGGGGGGCAAATTCAAGACAGTCGACGCAGGGGGCCAGTGCTCACCCGCCTCGCGACGGTGCGGTGCATGGCTCAGCCCAGAAGCATCAGCAGGGCGTCGCGCTGCGCGGCGTGCTTTGCAGGGTTGTCGCGCTTCAGCTTGTTCAAGTTGAGGAGTTTCCACTGCACGGCTGGCAGGTGAGCGGCCCGCGACCGGTCTATCGCCGCAAAGTCAGGCTCCCCGTCTTGAAGTGTCAGCAGGAACTGCCTCGCCTTGTCATCGAGCCGCGATTGCACATCGGCGATCAATCTCAGCCGCGTCGCCAGAAGCGTGTCGAGAGGGACGGGTGATCTGGTCATGCCCTCGAATTCCCGCGCGTAGGGTTGCTCGAGATCGATCAGGTTCGGATCGAGCAACTCGTGCGCCGGACGGGGCGAACTGGCGACGTAGATCAGGAAGGTCTGGAAGAGGTCCTGCGTCAGGCCCTCGTTTTCGTAAAGGAGCGTGACGTCGTAGAGATCCCGGGGATGCTGCCGGTCCAGGGCGGCGTGCAGCTTGCCTGCGAACAGATCCTCGAACGAGACGATCTGCATTTCAGCATAGCCATAGGCATCCTCGACAGCGGCCGAGACGGTCCGGATTTCCGGGTCGTGGACGACGCCACGGGTGACGGGCGAGGTTTCAATCTTGATCTCGGCATTGCCGAGGCGCGCCAGCAGCCGTGTGGCTCCGCCGCCGCCGCCTTGGATGCGCTGAGATTTTGCGCCGCGGATACCGGTTTCGATGGCAGCCGCGATGCGATCCATCGCGGCATTGATCTCGTCCAGGCTCTCGGCGCGTTCCTTGATCGGAAGGTAAGTCAGGTCGATATCTACCGATAACCGCGGCAGGTCGCGGTAAAAGAGGTTGATCGCCGTCCCACCCTTGAGCGCGAATACGTTTTCGCCCGCGACATGGGGCAGGACGCGCACCAGGAGCGCGACTTGGGCTTCATAGGTCTCACGCGCCACTGTCAGCCTCCGGTTTCACGAAATCTTCCGGCACCATGATCCGATAGCGCGGGTGGATCTTCCCGCCTCGGACCAGGGCTCGGTCACCGTTGCCGAGGTCGAATGCCTGCGGGTCGATCCTTTTGCGCCAGGGATGGTCGTGGCGGTCGGCAAAGACGAAGAACAGGCGCTTGACCTTGATCTTGCGGCACGCCTGGAGGAGGTCGGCAAGCAGTTTCGGGCGAAGGGTCGTCAGGCTCTCGAAGACCATATCGAGCGTGTGGAAACTTTCATGGTCGGGCAACTCGTCCATGGCCTCAAGGATCGCGCGCTCCGGCGTCGACATCGTCAGACCCCAGTCCCATGGCTGGCCGGTCGTTTTGCCATCAATCAAGCCCAGTTTCGGATCGGTAAACAAGGATCGGGGGCGGGTTCTGATCGTGGCATCCATCGGCAGTTTCGCCAGCCAGTTGGGGATACTTTCCCCATAGACCCAGACCTGACCGCTTTCGCCGAGGCGCAGATAGTGGGCATGCCCCTGTTCGCCGAGCGCCGTGGTGCCGCCCACATGCAGGTCGTGGCCCATAATATGCTGCGTGGAGAGGATGCAGGTCTTCCAGTCGATGCTGTTCGATGTCGGGGTGGCTGCGGTGCTGGGGAGTGGGCGGCGGAATACGCCTCGGGTGATGCGGTCGAGCCAGCCGCGCTTCACATAGTCACGGAAGCTCTCATAGGCGATGCCTTGGGAGACCAGCCACGCGGCATCGACCAGATACCCGGCGGGCACTGCATCGAGCAGTTTCTTCAGATTCTGTGACCTTGCGGCGTCCATGATACCCAAATTGACATATTTTCAAAGAGACATCTACAGATTTCTTTGATGAGGATGCTTTTCCAGCGCTATGGACACTCCAATATCACCATTTCCAAAGAATTGAGGGACTAGCCCCAAGTGGAGGGAGATCTGAAGACTCTGGGTCGAGAGAAGGCAACGACTTGCGGTGGTTGCCGAAGGTCGCAGCGGTGTACCTCCCGGCGTGCCGCCGCGACCAGACCTTGGTCCTTCGGACAGGAGCTTGACCGAGGCTGATCTCCCAAAGTGCCCCTGCCAACCTGTAGGTTGGCAACTACGCTCGGTTTGCCAAGCCGCGGTATGGCAGAAGCTCCGGAAGGCCGGAGCCAGCCGGTGCCGTCCTCACCTATTCCCGTCGATCCACTTCGACATCAGCCCCTTGTCGCGGAAACACTCATCCGGCACGGCGCGGCGTTTGATCCGGGCGAGACGCTCGGCGAAGGCGACCTGCTTTGATGTCGGGCGGCTGTCCTGCGTGCCCGGCTTCAGCTTGGCCTGCGCGTCGATCCAGGCGCTCAAGGAGCGCCGATCTTGCTGAACCTCCCATGGCAGGAGGGTCTTGTTGCGGAGGGCGAGCGACCGCGCATAGGCGATCTGCTTGGGCGTCGCGGGCAAGGCGTATGTGGTGCTGTCCATCGGGAAACTCCCTTTCTGGCTTGGCTTCCAATATAGAACATATCAGGAACAAAATCAACCCGAGCGAACTGAACGCATCGGTTCGAGAGGGAGAGATGGGCGGGGGAAGATCAGGCCTGAGGGTGCCCGAGAGAGGGCGTCCGAGCCTGATCCTGTCCCTCATTCCGGAGTTTCCCGATGACCTATCTCGCGCCTGTTGCGCCTTCCGTTCCTGTTCTCTCTCGCGATCCCGCGCCTGCGATCCTCGCCGTTGCCGAGGCGCTGCAGCCCGATCTCGCCCAAGGCTTCCAGATCGACGCGCTGCGTTTGCGCCTCGAGATGGAGCGCGCCTTTGGCGGCTCTGATGCCGATGGCGCATGGGACTGGAAGCTTGCCTATGAGGCGGGCGAGGTGGCGCTGGTCCTCTTCCTGCGGAAATTCGGCCGTGCGTTGCTCGCCCGGGCGGGCTCGCCTGCCGCGCTGCTGCCGATCCTCGCCAAGGTGGCCGGCCTCTTGCCGACGCACACCCGGCGCTCGGAGGAGATGGAGCGGTTCCAGCAATTCTCGACGCCTCTACCAATGGGGATCGCCGCTCTTTCCGCGGCGCAGATCACGCAGCGTGACCTCGTCCTCGAGCCATCGGCCGGGACCGGGCTTCTTGCGATCCTCGTCGAAATCGCAGGCGGCAGCCTGATGCTAAACGAGCTTGCCGACACCCGCGCCGATCTTCTGCGCCGCCTGTTTCCGGGCCGACCCGTCACGGGCTTTGACGCGGCGCAAATCGACGATCATCTCGACGAGGATCTGCGCCCGAGCGTGATCCTGATGAACCCGCCGTTCTCGGCGGTGGCCAATGTCGACGCCCGCACCACCGAGGCGACGGCCCGGCATCTGCGCTCTGCGCTCGCGCGCCTGGTCCCCGGCGGACGGTTGGTCGCCATCACCGGTGCGGGCTTCGCGCCCGACGCCCCTGCCTGGGCGGAAACCTTTGCCCGCCTGACCGAGACCGCGCATCTGGTCTTTACGGGTGCGGTTTCCGGTGCCGCCTTCGCCAAGCACGGCACCAGCTTCGAGACACGGATCTCGGTCTTCGACAAGTGCCGGGGCGGTGAGCGGGGTGGCATAACCGCTGATCTGGCGCGCCCGATTTCGCCTGATGTCGCCAGCCTGCTGTCGCTGATCACCGCCCATGTCCCCCCGCGCCTTGTGCTGGCGCAGGTCGCACCAGCAGGGCAGGGCCCCTCTTCCCCCTGCCCGGGAAATCCTGCCCGCACCACGCGCGCAGCCATCAGCACATCGCGCGCCACGCCAGCAACACCCGCCACCAACACCGCTCCGCAGATCGAGGCCGCAGACCTCGCCTATACCCTGCGCGATGCAACCGAGGACGGGGCCAGCGCGCGCCTGTCAGATGCCATTTATGAGACCTTCCGCCTGCAGGCGATCGACATCCCCGGCGCAGCTCCGCATCCGACGAAGCTGGTGCAATCCGCTGCCATGGCCTCGGTTGCCCCCCCGAAACCCAGCTATCGCCCCAAGCTGCCAACGGCCGTCCTGCGCGATGGTTTGCTCTCCGAGGCGCAACTCGAGACCGTGATCTACGCGGGCGAGGCGCATGGCGCGTATCTCGCGGGGTCTTGGACTGTCGATGAAACCGGCGATATGGTCTCGGCCGCGCCGGACGATGCCGCTGACGCCATCCGTTTCCGCCGCGGGTTCTTCCTCGGCGATGGCACGGGCGCGGGCAAGGGCCGCCAGTCCGCCGGCATCCTGCTCGACAACTGGGCGCAGGGTCGGCGCAAAGCGCTCTGGATCTCCAAAAGCGACAAGCTGCTGGAGGATGCGCAGCGCGACTGGTCCGCACTCGGACAGGAACGCTTGCTGGTGACGCCGCTGTCGCGCTTCGCGCAAGGCAAAGACATCCCGCTGACCGAAGGCATCCTCTTCACCACCTATGCCACGCTGCGCTCGGAAGAACGCGGCGCCAGGAAATCCCGCGTCGATCAGATCGTCGACTGGCTTGGGGCGGATTTTGACGGGGTGATCCTGTTTGACGAAAGCCATGCCATGGCCAACGCCGCTGGATCGAAAGGCGAGCGCGGCGATATCACGGCCTCGCAACAGGGCAGGGCGGGTCTGCGCTTGCAGCACAGGTTGCCCAATGCCCGCGTGGTCTATGTTTCGGCCACGGGGGCGACCTCAGTCCATAACCTCGCCTATGCGCAGCGCCTCGGTCTTTGGGGCGGCGAGGACTTTCCGTTTTCGACGCGGGCCGAATTTGTGCAAGCTATTGAAGCTGGCGGCGTTGCCGCGATGGAGGTCCTGGCCCGCGATCTGCGGTCGCTTGGCCTCTACACGGCGCGCTCGCTGTCCTATGACGGCGTCGAATACGAGATGCTGGAACATGCGCTGACGCCGGAGCAGCGCGGGACCTATGATGCATATGCGCTCGCCTTCGGAGTCATACATCGGAACCTGTCCGCGGCGCTGGAAGCGGCCAACATTACTGGCGAATCCGGCGGTACGCTGAACCGCCAAGCCAAGTCCGCCGCCCGCTCGGCTTTCGAGTCCGCCAAGCAGCGCTTCTTCGGCCATCTGCTGACCTCGATGAAAACCCCCACCCTGATCGCCGCCATCGCCGCTGATCTCACCGCAGGCCATGCGGCTGTCATCCAGATCGTCTCGACAGGTGAGGCGCTGATGGAGCGCCGCCTGTCGGAGATCCCCACGGATGAGTGGAACGATGTGCGGGTGGATATCACGCCAAGAGAGGCTTGCCTGGACTACCTCGCCCATTCCTTCCCGGTGCAGCTCTATGAGCCCTTCACTGACAGCGAAGGCAACCTCTCCTCGCGCCCGGTCACGCGCGATGGCCAGCCGGTCGAATGCCGCGAGGCGGTGCGCCGCCGCGATGCGCTGATCGAAAAGCTGGCCTCGCTGCCGCCTGTGCCTGGGGCGCTCGACCAGATCGTCCAGCGCTTCGGCACGGATCTGGTGGCGGAAGTGACGGGCCGGTCGCGCCGCATCGTGCGCAAAGGCGAGGGCTCTGCCGCCCGCTTGGTCGTGGAAAGCCGGGCGGGCTCTGCCAACCTCGCGGAAACCGCCGCCTTTATGGATGACCAGAAGCGCATCCTGATCTTCTCGGATGCCGGCGGCACGGGGCGCAGCTATCACGCCGATCTTGGCGCCAAGAACCAGCGCCTGCGGGTCCACTATCTGCTGGAACCGGGCTGGAAGGCCGATGCGGCCATTCAGGGACTGGGCCGCACCAACCGCACCAACCAGGCGCAACCACCGCTGTTCCGGCCCGTTGCTACCGATGTGAAAGCGGAGAAGCGGTTCCTGTCGACCATCGCCCGCCGTCTCGACACGCTGGGTGCCATCACGCGCGGCCAGCGTCAAACCGGCGGGCAGGGGCTGTTCCGGCCCGAGGACAACCTGGAGTCTCCCTATGCCCGCGACGCTCTGCGCCAGCTTTACCGCCGCCTCTATCGCGGTGATGTTGCGGGCTGCTCGCTCGGGGCGTTTGAGGATGCGACCGGCCTCAGCCTGACCGATGACAACGGTCTGAAGGATGACCTGCCGCCGATCACGACCTTCCTCAATCGCCTGCTGGCGCTCACAATCGACATGCAGGCTGTGCTCTTCGCGGCCTTCGAGGAGTTGCTCGATCAGCGGATCGAGGGGGCCATCGCGGCCGGGGTCTACGACCTCGGGCTCGAGACGCTGCGCGCCGAAAGCTTTCGCGTCACGGATGCCCGGGTGATCTACACCCATCCCGGCTCCGGCGCGGAAACCCAGCTTCTCACCATCGCGGAGAAGCGGCGCAATACACCGCTGTCACTGGCGGATGCGCTCGACTGGCTCGACGATCCAAAGGCACGCCTGCTGGTCAACAGCCGCTCGGGCCGGTCTGCCGTGCAGGCGCCCGCCACCAGCCTAATGATGGACGACGGCACCATCGAGCCCCGCCTGCGGCTGATCCGCCCGACTGACGCCAGCACCGTGCCTATGAAGATCATGGAAGAAACCCACTGGCTTGAGGCAGATCGGGCGGCCTTCACTGCAGCCTGGACCGCGGAACTGGCCGAGGTGCCGGAATTCACGGAAACCACGCTGCATATCGTGGCGGGGCTGCTGCTGCCGATCTGGAAGCAGCTTCCCCAGGACGAAACCCGAGTCTACCGGCTGCAGACCGACGATGGCCAGCGCATCATCGGTCGCCGCGTCTCGCCGTCTTGGGTCGCGACGACGCTGGCCGCTGATGCGCCGCAGCTGACAGCCGCGCAGGTTCTTGCCCTCGTTCTGGAGGGCAAGACCGTCGTGCGCCTGGCCGAGGGGATGGAGTTGCACCGGTCCCGCGTCATGGGTGTGAACCGGGTAGAACTGTCGGGCTTCTCCGAGGCCGCCAAAGACCGGCTCAAGGCCGATGGCTTCTTCTCGGAGATCATCAGCTGGAAGCTGCGCCTCTTCTGCCCCACCGACGCCAGCGGCATCGCCGTTCTCGAGCGGCTTCTTGCACGTTGTCCTGTGACGGGACTACATGCACGTGGAGGGTCCTGAGCCATGTATTCCGAGACCGAAGATCTGATCCGCGCTTTGGCGGAAAACGCCGAAGGCGTCTGTCGCGCTTACCTTCCCGCCGGACGGCGGGAAGGGTCCTACTGGATCGTGGGCGATCTGCAGAACAACCCTGGCCGCTCGCTCTTTGTGCGGCTGACTGGACCCACATCAGGACCGGGAGCCCGTGGCAAATGGCAGGACGCGGCTGTCGGACTGCATGGCGATCTTCTGGACATCATCCGCGAGCGAACCGGGATCTCGCGCTTTCCCGATCTTCTGGCCGAGGCCCGAGCGCATTTGGGCCGTCCCCAGCCGGTCCTCCCGGATGCGCCAGTGCCGAAGAAGGCCAAAGCCCCCGGTGGCACGCCAGCGGCGGCGGCGCGATTGTTTGCAGCCTCGGTGCCGGTCGCAGGCACGCTTGCCGACACCTACCTCCGCTCCCGAGGCATCACCCAAGGCGGCACGATGAGCGCGCTGCGCTTCCACCCGAAGTGCTGGCATCGAGATGATGGCCAGACCCGGAGCATCCCCAGACCGGCGCTGATAGCGGCGGTCACCGATGGGGCAGGGGCCTTGCAGGGTGTGCATCGCACCTGGCTTGCGCACGACGGCAAGGGCAAGGCGGCTGTCGAGACGCAGCGGCGTGCCATGGGTCACCTCCTCGGCAATGCCGTCAGGCTGACCCCGCATGATGACATCCTCGTGATCGGCGAGGGCATCGAGACCATGCTGTCCCTGTCCGAGGCGGCCTCCGGCCTTCCCCTCTGGGCGGCGCTCTCGTCGGGTCACCTCGGGGCCGTCCTGCTGCCAGAGGGATTGCAGCGACTCTACATCGCGATCGACCGCGATCCGGCCGGGCAACGCGCGGCAGAGAGGTTGAGCGTCAGAGCCACAGAGGTCGGGATTGCCGTACGGGTGCTGGAACCACGGCTCGGGGATTTCAACGATGATCTCCGGGCGAACGGCAAAAAGGCGCTGCGCCAGCATCTGGCAGGGCAGATCGGGCTTGAGGATCGGCATCGCCTGTCAGGCTGAGCAGCATCGCGCAAGAGGCTGTCTGGGAGTGCGCGGCAGGGGTTACGGATTCTTGTCGTGGGTGTGGATCATCACCTTTGCCTTTTTCCGGGTGAATCTCATCCACCCGACACCCGCGCGGCCTTCAAGAGATGGGCAGGCGGCCGTCAAAGGTGCCGCCCCTTCAAGGACGGGGGGCGACTGATTTCCACCGGCGGGGACAAGCCCCGCCTTTGCATCGCGAAAGACAAATCAGCCGCCCCCCGTCCTCCTCCACATGCGTTCCGGCCCCGAAGGCGGGGTGAAGGGGCGTCCCCCGTGACGGCTTTCGCAGCCCATGAAGGCCGCGCGGGTTGTCGCGCGGACGAGACAGGCCCGGAGGCAAGAAACCGATGACGATCCACACCCACGACGACGCGTATGAACCCGCCCACACCGCATCCCAGACCGCCCATGCGCTCGACGAGCTGCAGCTCTACGGCTACCGCCCCTTTGACGAGCCCGATCCGCGCCCGATGCCCGATGGGCAGCGCCTTGCGGTCGCCGTCGCCGACATCTTCGACGCCCTCGTTGCGACCCTGGAAGACACCCGCATGGAACCCGACCTCGAAGAGGTGCTCTGGGGCCAGGTCAACCTCTTCCACCGCGCCACGGCCCGGATCGAGCGGTCGCTCGATGAGAACGAGCAGGCGCAGCGCCGCCTCCAGCGCGAGCAGGACGGCTCCGAGGTGGAATCCACCGAACTCGAGCGCCTGACGGCCGAAGGCCTGACGCTGATCGAACGGCGCAACTGCATGGACATGATGCGCGATCACGCCGCCACCGAGTTCGTCCATCACACGGGATCGACCTGGCGGCCCCGCACTGGCTCGATGGTGAACCGCCAACACATGACCGCAGCGCTGATCGACAGCCGCGACTTCCTGGCCGCCAAGCGCCGCGCGGAAACCGAGGTGATGCTCCCCGCAGGCCCCAAAGTCGCCCTCACCGGCGGGACCGACTTCAACGATCACCGCCTGATCTGGGGCAAGCTCGACCAGGTCCGGACCAAGTATCCCGACATGGTCCTTCTCCATGGTGGCAGCCCGAAGGGCGCAGAGCTCATCGCCGCCAAATGGGCCGAGGCCCGGGGCGTGACGCAGGTGGCCTTCAAGCCGGACTGGGCCAAGCATGCAAAAGCCGCCCCCTTCAAGCGCAACGACGCCATGCTGGACGTGCTGCCGGTGGGTGTTTTCGTCTTCCCGGGCACCGGCATCCAGGAGAACCTCGCCGACAAGGCCAAAAAGCTCGGCATCCCGGTCATGAAGTTCGAGAAGGGGGCATGAGCCCCCTTTTTCCTTGGCGGGCAAATCGAGGTGGAAGCGCACACTTCCACCTGATATTGTGTAGGAAACCTCAATTGATCACTACATGTACCATAGCCCGATCCAGCTCGATGTCTTCCCGACCGACGTGCAGATGCGCCGGATCGATCCGGCGCGGAACATGCGTCGCTTCTATCGGCTGAGCGTTCAGCGCGATCTGTTCGGTCGAGCCAGCCTTGTGCGTGAATGGGGCCGGATCGGCTTCCGGGGCCAGATGATGGTCGAGACCCACCCGGATGAAGGCAAGGCCATCACCGCGTTGATGAAGCTGGCAGCGGTGAAGAAGCGGCGGGGCTATGAGGCTCTGCACTCAGGCGATTAGTCTTGATCGCATTGATTGCGATGATTACACTTCTCTCAGGAGGATATCATGGCAAGCATTACCATCCGGAACCTTGACGATGACGTGAAGCGCCGCCTTCGCATACGCGCAGCCGAGCATGGCCGCTCGATGGAAGAGGAGGCGCGCGAGATCCTGCGCCATGTTGTCGGCGAAGCGAAGCCATCCCACGATCTTGCCGCGGCCATCCGTGCACGGGTCACGCCTCTGGGCGGTGTTGATCTCGACCTTCCGCAGCGTGAAGCCATGCGTGAACCGCCCGCGTTCGACCAGGCCTGACGCATGATCATCCTCGATACGAATGTCATCTCGGAGCTGTTGCGCTCGGCCCCGGAGCCCAAGGTCGAACACTGGCTGTCGGCACAGGACGGGCTCAACGTCTATCTGACCTCGATATCGGAGGCAGAGCTGCGCTACGGCCTCGCGATCATGGGGAACGGCAAGCGCCGCGCCGCGCTGGTTGACGCGGTGGACCGTATCCTGCGCGAAGACCTCGCCGGTCGTATCCTGCCCTTCGACAGCGACGCCGCGCAGTCCTATGCCACCATCGCTGCCGCACGACGGTCCGCCGGGCGGCCGATCGCCCAGGCCGATTGCCAGATCGCATCCATTGCCCACGCCTGCGGCGCCACGGTCGCAACGCGCAATACGCCTGACTTCGAGGGTTGCGAGATCGACCTGATCAACCCCTGGACAGCCCCATGAACGCCGTTGAGATTGAACAAGCCGTTTCCGAACTTGCCGAGCAGCCTTTTGACGCGGCCGAGTTCCCCTATGCTTTCCTCATGGCTTTCGGCAACAAGGACACGACCATCAAGCGGCTGCGCACCGGCGCGTCGAACAAGTCCGACCTCGGCGGCGTCCTGCAGACCAACAACATCCACCTTGCGACCTGCGCGCCGGGCGACATCGCGGCGACCCTGACCGCCCTTCGCAACAGCCCCGCCACGACCCGCGCCAAGGCGAAGTTCATTCTCGCCACCGATGGCGTCGACCTCGAGGCTGAGGATATCACCACCGGCGAAACCATCGCCTGCCGCTACACCGATTTCCCCGACCATTTCGGCTTCTTCCTGCCGCTCGCCGGCATCTCCACCGTCAAGCAGATCCGCGAAAGCGCCTTTGACATCCGCGCGACCAGCCGCCTCAACCGGCTTTATGTCGAGCTGATCAAGGACAACCCCGACTGGGGCAGCGCGGAAAAACGCCACGACATGAACCACTTCATGGCGCGGCTGATCTTCTGCTTTTTCGCCGAAGACACAGACATCTTCGTCAGTAACAGCCTGTTCACCGCCACCATCGACCAGATGGCGAACCGCGATGGGTCGAACACGCACGAAGTGATCGGCGAAATCTTCCGCGCGATGAACACGCCCATCGACAAGCGTGCCAATGCCAAGCTGCCCCGTTGGGCCGATGCCTTTCCCTATGTGAACGGCGGGCTCTTCTCGGGGTCCACCGAAGCGCCGCGCTTTTCCAAGATCGCGCAGCGCTACCTGTCGCATATCGGCAGCCTCGACTGGACGCAGATCAACCCCGACATCTTCGGGTCCATGATTCAGGCCGTCGCGGATGAGGAGGAACGCTCGGTCCTCGGTATGCACTACACCTCCGTGCCGAACATCCTGAAGGTGTTGAACCCGCTCTTCCTCGATGATCTCCGGGCGGAGCTGGAAGCTGCGGGCGACAACGCGCGCAAGCTGGCCAATCTGCGCGCGCGCATGGCCAAGATCCGTGTTTTCGATCCCGCCTGCGGGTCGGGCAACTTTCTTGTTATCGCCTACAAGGAAATGCGCGCCATCGAGTACGAGATCAACAAGCGACGGGGCGAGCCGCAGCGGCGCACCGACATTCCCCTGACCAACTATCGCGGGATCGAGCTGCGGGATTTCTCGGCCGAGATCGCGCGGCTGGCGCTGATCATCGCGGAATACCAATGCGACGTCACCTATCGCGGCCAGAAAGAGGCGCTGGCGGAATTCCTGCCGCTGGACGCGCAGAACTGGATCACCTGCGGCAACGCCCTGCGGCTGGACTGGCTGTCGGTCTGCCCGCCCACGGGGACGGGGGTGAAGTTTCAGGCCGATGACCTGTTCATGTCGCCGCTGGATCAGGCGCAGATCGACTTCGCGAACGAAGGGGGCGAGACGTATGTTTGCGGAAACCCCCCTTATGTCGGTGACAAATATCAGACCAAGGAACAAAAGGACGATCTGAACGCGCTGCTACCAGGAAACAAGAAAGTTCGCGCAATTGACTACATTGCGGGTTGGTTTTGGAAGGCATCGGACTTCATCAAGTATGGCGGATGTTTTGCGTTTGTCTCCACAAACTCGATTTGCCAAGGAGTCCAAGTTCCGTTGATCTGGCCAAGGATTTTTCAGAACGGACAAGAAATCTTCTTCGGACATCAGAACTTTCTGTGGGGCAATAATGCGAGCAAGAACGCTCAGGTCACCTGTGTGATCGTCGGGATCGCCGCTGTTGGTGAACGGTCCAAAGCTATTTATGGAGCCGACTTTATGAAGTCGGTTGAATCTATAAACGCCTACCTCACCGAAGGGGCCAATATTATTGTTGAACGTGCCTCGGAACCAATTGCAGAGATAGCGACAATGTTCGGCGGCAACATACCGCGGGATCAGGGAAACCTGTTGCTGTCGCCTGACGAGGCGAACGATCTCTTGGAAGCTTTCCCTCAGGCATCTCCTCTCGTGAGGCCAATTGTCGGGTCGAGCGAATTCATCAATGGGCAGCAAAGATATTGTCTTTGGATTGAAGATCACCAAGCAGAACTCGCATTCTCCTCCGATTGCGGAGCGTTTGGAGCGCATTCGAATCTACCGACAGGGTGGGAGTGAGCGCGGTAAAGCGGGCTTGCTGACGCCGTACAAGTTCGAGCGAACAATCATCGGAGAAGTAAATTCAATTGTCGTTCCAAGCGTCTCCTCTGAACGTCGAGAATACCTGCCGTGTGGCTTGATGCCCAGTGACGTGCGCGTATCCAATCTCGCTCTCGCATTATACGATGCCCCGCTCTGGAACATGGCGCTAATCGCCTCGCGCCTGCATCTGGTCTGGATCGCCACGGTGTGCGGGAAGCTTGAAACTCGATATCGCTATTCCAACACCATGGGATGGAACACCTTCCCCGTCCCCAAACTGACCGAAAAGAACCGTGCCGACCTGACAGCGGCGGCCGAAGGCATCCTTCTGGCCCGCGAGGCGCATTTCCCCGCCACAATCGCCGACCTCTACGACCCCGAAAAAATGCCCGCCAACCTCCGCGGCGCCCATGACCACAACGACGAGGTTCTGGAACGCATCTACATCGGCCGCCGCTTTCGCAACGACACCGAACGGCTGGAAAAACTGTTCGATATGTACACGAAGATGACCACGAAGGTGCCCGCATGAGCGTTCATCCGGCGGATCAGAAGCTGTTCGAGGACATTGACGAGCGGTGGCAGCGCGCCGACCAATGGTCTTTCCCGAAATCCATTTCGATAGGCTGGCCCATAGATGGAACACCCAAGGCCGAGGATTTCCGGCGTTTCAGTATTCAGTATTATCAGGCCTCGCGATCCATCTGCGAAATAGTGTCTGGCAACAAGATCGAGGATTACGTTGCCAGTTATCCGGTAATCTACTTGTTTCGACACTCAGTAGAATTGGCGTTGAAAGCGGTTGTTGTTCATCAGACTGGATCAAGAAAAGCTGGACATGACCTCGCGACGCTTGCGGGTATGGTCAAAGGGCTGCCAGAATGGGCGGAAAGCTGGATTGCCGAACTGCACCGATTGGACGAGAGGTCGACCGGGTTGCGTTACCCGGACACGGACGTCGCATTTTTTGAGGCAGGCTCACTGCTTCCTGACTGGCTGGAGAAGACGGAGAGGCTTCATTCGGCTTTGCTCGCGCTGAGTCAGACCCGAATTTGATGGGAGTTATTGTATGACCAAAGGTGTTCCCTCCGTCTCCGTCAAATACGCCGCCAATGGCAGCTCGACCAAGTCGAACGAACTGGGCATGCGCGCGATGCAGGAACGCGCCTACGAAAAGCGCGGCGAGCAATACCTGCTGATCAAGTCGCCCCCCGCCTCGGGCAAGAGCCGCGCGCTGATGTTCATCGCGCTCGACAAGCTGCACAATCAGGGCCTGAGTCAGGCCATCGTGGTGGTGCCGGAAAAATCCATCGGGTCCAGCTTCAATGACGAACCGCTCAGCAAGTATGGCTTCTGGGCCGACTGGACGGTTCAGCCGCAATGGAACCTCTGCAATGCGCCCGGTGGCGATGACGGCAAGGTCGGCGCCGTGGGCAAGTTCCTGGAGAGCGACGACAAGGTGTTGGTCTGCACCCATGCGACCTTCCGCTTCGCCGTCGACAAGTTCGGGATCGAGGCCTTCGACGATCGCCTGATCGCGGTGGACGAGTTCCACCACGTCTCGGCCAACCCCGACAACAAGCTAGGCACGCATCTGGGCGCGCTGGTCGCCCGCGACAAGGTGCATCTGGTGGCGATGACCGGATCGTACTTCCGCGGCGATGCCGAGGCTGTTCTGTCGCCCGAGGACGAGGCGCGGTTCGACACGGTCACCTATACCTATTACGAGCAGCTGAACGGCTACAAATACCTCAAGTCGCTCGACATCGGGTATTTCTTCTATTCCGGGTCCTATGCGAATGACATCCTCAAGGTGCTGGACCCGACCGAGAAGACGATCCTGCACATCCCGAACGTGAATTCACGCGAGAGCACGAAGGACAAGCACCGCGAGGTCGAGCACATCATCGACGCCTTGGGCGACTGGCAGGGCACCGACCCCGCCACCGGGTTTCAGCTGGTCAAGACGCCCGAGGGGGGTGTGCTGCGCATCGCCGATCTGGTGGATGATGAACCCGCCAAGCGCGACAAGGTTTCAGCCGCGCTGAAGGACCCGGCGCAAAAGAACAACCGCGACCATGTCGACATCATCATCGCCCTGGGGATGGCAAAGGAAGGGTTCGACTGGATCTGGTGCGAACACGCCCTGACGGTCGGCTATCGCGCCAGCCTGACGGAAATCGTGCAGATCATCGGCCGCGCCACCCGCGATGCCGAGGGCAAGACGCGCGCGCGTTTCACCAACCTGATCGCTGAACCGGACGCCGCAGCCGAGGCCGTGACCGAGGCGGTCAACGATACACTGAAAGCGATCGCCGCGAGCCTGCTGATGGAGCAGGTGTTGGCACCGCGTTTCAACTTCACGCCCAAGACCGCGAAAAGTGGCCCTGTCGAAAGGTTCGATTACGGGGACGGCGGCTATGATCCCAGCAAGGCGAACGTCGGCTTCAACGAGGCTAGCGGGCAGTTCCAGATCGAGATCAAGGGCCTGGTCGAACCCAAGAGCAAGGAAGCCAAGCGCATCTGCCAGGAAGACCTCAACGAGGTGATCACCGCTTTCGTTCAAGACAAGACCACGATCGAACGCGGGCTCTTCGATGAGGAGTTGGTGCCTGAGGAACTCACGCAGGTTCGCATGGGCAAGATCGTGGGAGCAAGGTTCCCGGAGTTGGACGCCGAGGATCAGGAAGCCGTGCGCCAGCATGCAGTGGCCGCGCTGAACCTGACCCAGAAGGCAAAGGAGATCGCTCTTTCGAGCGGCGATGACACGCAGACTACGGGAAACACCGCGCTGATCGACGGGGTGCGCAAATTCGCCATGGATGTGCGTGAGCTCGACATCGACTTGATCGACCGGATCAACCCCTTCGGCGAAGCCTATTCGATCTTGGCAAAGACGATGAGCGAGGAAAGCCTTCGGCAGGTTCAGGCCGTGATCTCGGCGAAGAAGGTGCAACTGTCACCGGACGAGGCGCGCGATCTGGCGAAGCGCGCCGTCAAATTCAAGCAGGAACGGGGCCGTCTGCCTTCCATCACATCGCCTGATCCGTGGGAGAAGAAAATGGCCGAAGGCGTGGCTTACCTCGCGCGCATGAAGCAGGAGGCTGCCAATGGCTAAGGGGTTCACCGACGAAGATGATGCCCTTCTTGCTGAGCTTGGCGTCGAGGTCGAGGTCAAGAAGCAGCTCAGCCGCACACCACGCGAAGAACG
The DNA here is from genome assembly GCF_042681825.1 of Halodurantibacterium flavum. Lineage (NCBI taxonomy): Bacteria > Pseudomonadati > Pseudomonadota > Alphaproteobacteria > Rhodobacterales > Paracoccaceae > Halodurantibacterium > Halodurantibacterium flavum. The sequence continues at coordinate 42,547 of NZ_JBHUGH010000007.1, read as the reverse complement.
CATCATCGCAGGCTTTGAAGAGATCCTTCGGTTCGCCGATGAATTTGGTCGCCCGCCACAGCACGGTGAGGACCGAGATATCTTCGAACGTCTCTATGCAGTGCGTCTCGATCGAATCCGCGACTTACAGGAATGCCGCGATCTCGTCGCGCCCTTTGACAAACACGAACTTCTGTCAGAGGGCCCGGTGCTCGTAGCGACAGACACGGATGAGCTCGATGATGACGCGCTTCTGGCGGAACTGGGTGTGGCGGTTGATGCATCCCCACTTACCGACTTGAAGCATGTCCGCTCTACCGCTGAGAAAAAGGCTGCTGACGACGTCGCCAATCGTGAAAAATGCGAAGATTTCTCAACGTTCAAGCCATTGTTCGAGATGGTCCAAAAGGAACTGGACACCGGTTTGCGCGAAACGCGCCCTTTCGAGATGAAAGCGGAGATCGAGAAGGGCCGCTTTTTCATCGTCGGTGGTCAGAAAGCCTATGTTGCTGAAAAGGGTGAGACCATCACGAATGAACAAGGTCGTACGGATGCACGGCTGCGGGTAATCTTTGATAACGGCACCGAGAGCAATATGCTGATGCGCTCGCTCCAGCGTGCGTTGAACAAGGACGACGCCGGACGCCGGATAACTGACCCATCGGCAGGCCCGCTTTTTTCGGACCAGACCATCGATGGGGATGAAGCGAGCGGGATCATCTATGTGCTCCGCAGCAAGTCCGATCATCCACTCGTCACAGAAAACCGGGAACTGGTGCACAAGATCGGCGTCACCAATATGAGCGTCGAAAAGCGGATCGCCGGCGCGCATTTGCAGCCGACGTTCCTGATGGCGAATGTCGAGGTGGTTGCGACATACGAGCTTTACAACATCAATCGGTCCAAGCTGGAGAACCTGATCCACCGCATTTTCGAACCTGCACGGCTCGAAATCGAGATCATGGATCGCTTTGGACGGCCTGTGGTCCCGCGAGAATGGTTCCTCGTACCTCTTTTTGTCATAAACGACGCTGTGGAAAAGATCAGGGACGGCACAATAACCAGCTATCGCTATGATCCCCACGCTGCCCAACTCAAACGGATTTCGGGGTAGGTTGGGCGATGGATCGGGACAGTCACACGCGTCGAGGGAAATGGTCAGAGGCAGGTGTCCCGAAAAAAGGCTGGACCTGTGTCGGGGTCGAAGACTTGGAAGAGCCCAGCCAACTCTGCGAGATGTGTGACAGCGCCGAAATCCGGTATGCTCATATCATGGAGCATCCAGACTATCCCGGTTCGCTTCAGGTAGGCTGTGTTTGTGCTGAGCACATGGAAGAGGACTACAAGCGGCCCCGGGAGCGGGAGAAGCGTCTCAGAAATTCCGCAAGCCGCCGCGCTGCATGGCCTTCTCGAAAGTGGCGCACATCCAGACAAGGCAACCTTTACATCAACACAGACGGGTTCAATCTTACGGTGTATCGGGCAGGCGCCGGATGGTCAGTGCGTGTCCTGAGAAGGGCATCGGGAGCCGCTCAGATTGGTAGGAAGGCATAGTAACGGCCCGATTGTCACCGCCTGCCTTGGGGCGGACTGATGGCCTAAGACACGTGCATAGCGACGTCGCAAACGACGTGTCTTATGCGCGGAGGGATCATGCGGGGCGAAATTCTGGGGGTCGAACGGCGGCGTCGTTGGGATGATGACGAGAAGCTGGCGATTATCAGCGCGGTCGGTGTGGGCGATGTGACGTTGACGCAGGTTGCTCAGCGCCATGAGGTGACCCGTCAGCAGATCTACGCATGGCGCCACGAACTGAAGCGAAAGGGCCTCTGGTCCCCGGATGCAGGGGCATTGTTTTTGCCGGTTGGCATGGCGCCCGTCGCCGAGTTGCCGGTCGCGTCGGCCCCGCCACCGGTTTCCTGGATCGAACTTCGGCTGACCAAGGGGCGCATGCTGCGGTTCGAGAGCAGCATCGACGACAAGGATCTGACACGGCTGATCCGGGCGGTGGATACCGCATGATTGGGCCAGGCACCGGGGTTCGCGTGTATCTGGCCTGTGGCGCTACTGACATGCGCAAGGGGATCGCAGGTCTGGCTGCGCTGGCGCAGGACGTGATGCGCCAGAAGCCGACGGGCGGCGCGGTGTTCGCGTTTCGGGGGCGTAAAGGGGATCGGCTGAAGCTCCTTTATTGGGATGGCCAAGGGTTCTGCCTGTATTACAAGGTGCTCCAGCGTGGGCGCTTTCCCTGGCCGAATACGGCGTCCGGGGCCGCGCGCCTGACCTCCGCGCAATTGGCCATGCTGTGGGAAGGGATTGACTGGCGCCGCCCGGATTGGGGTGCGCCACCGGCGCGGGTCGGGTAGTTTATCCTCCTGAAATCCCTTGTTTATATGGCATATCCTGCTGCTCTATGGTAGTGAGCGGCATGTCGAGCACTGCTGCAACCCTGCCCGAAGACCCCGCGCTTTTGAAAGCGATGATCGCTGCCTTGCAGGCGGAGAACGCGAGGATGTCGGCGACAATCCGTGCCCATGACCAACTGATACAGACCCTGCGGTTGCGCATCGCAAAACTGAAGAAACAGGCTTTCGGCAAGTCCTCGGAGAAGGTCGAGCGTGAGATCGAACAGCTCGAACTGGCGCTGGAAGACCTGCTGATCGCAGCCGCCGAAAGCGTGAGTGCCTCCACGGACGAGGATGCCGGCGATGATGCTCCCGCATCCACCAGTAACGGCACCAATGAGCGCAAGCCCCGTCGTCGTCCTCGCGTGTCGGATGCCACGCCGCGCGAGCGTCGAGAGCTCGACCCTGGGACCTGCTGCCCGGACTGCGGTGGCGACTTACGTCTTGTGGGCGAGGATGTCAGCGACATGCTCGACCTGATCGCCGCGCAGCTCAGGGTCCTGCAGATCGCAAGACTGAAGAAATCCTGCCGCCGCTGCGAGAAGATGGTGCAGGAACCCGCGCCCAGCAGGCCAATCCCCGGCAGCATGGCGAGCGCGGCGCTGCTGGCCTACATTCTGGTCTCGAAATATGATGACCACCTCCCCCTCTATCGCCTGACCGAAATTTTTGCCCGCATGGGGGCCGATATCCCGGACAGCACGCTGGCCGACTGGTGCGGGCGCGCGATGAAGGTATTGCAGCCGCTGATCGAGAAGATCGAGGCGGATGTCATGGCCAGCGATGTGCTTCATGCCGATGATACCCCGATCCGGGTCCTGGACAAATCCTTGCGCGACAAGGGGCTCGGCAAGGGCGTGAAAAAGGGTCGGATCTGGGCCTATGTCCGCGACCATCGGCCTTGGGCAGGCGCATCGCCGCCCGGCGCGGTCTACACCTTCGCGCCGGACTGGAAGGAAGAACACGTCCATCGCCATCTGGCCAATACCCGCGGCATCCTGCAGGCCGACGGCTACAAGGGTTATGCCAAGCTCTATGAACCCGACCCTGACGGGCTGCCCCGCTTGCGTGAAGCGGCATGCTGGGCGCATCTGCGGCGTGACTTCCATGATGAATGGAGCAAGACCAAATCCGAGATCGCCCGCGAGGCGCTGGATCGGATCGGCGCGCTCTACGACATTGAGCGCGAAATCACAGGGCGATCCGCCGATATCCGACTTGCTGCCCGCCAGAAACACAGCGCCCCGAAGGTCGGGGCATTCTTTGCCTGGGCCGAGAGCCAGCTCGCGCTGATCCCCGGAAAGAGCGATCTTGCCAAAGCCTTCCGCTATGGCCTCAGCCGACGTGCCTCATTCAGTCTCTTCCTCGAAGACGGCCGGGTGGCCATCGACAACAATCCGGCCGAACGTGCCCTGCGCCCGATCGGCATCGGCCGGAAAAACTGGCTCTTCGCAGGGGCCGACACTGGCGCTGAAACGCTGGCCCGCGCCATGACCATCATCGAGACCGCCAAGATGAACGGCCTCGATCCGCAGGCCTATCTCGCCGACATCCTGGCCCGCGTCCACGACCACAAGATCAATCGTCTTGATGAACTTTTGCCATGGAACTGGTTGCCAGTGGTCATTCCCGAAGCCGAGGCCGCCTGATGGCAACCGTCACCCACGTCTGCACCCTCGATAATGTCGCCAGAATGCTGGGCGAGGACCCCGAGCTTCTCGAGGCTATCGTCTACAACGACGACAATCTGACCTATGGGGCAATCATCAGCGTCTATACCGGCCCGGACGAGGCTATCACCGCCCTGACTGACGACGGTATCGAAGAACTGCAAGACATGCTCAGGGCCGCTCGCATGACCACAGAAACCTGGCACGAGTTCCTCGACGACTTCGTCCATGACTCAGAACTCGTCGCTCGCATCAAGACTCAGCCACCGCGGTAGCAATCGGCCGGTTACAAGGCATATTCAACTGAAAGCGATGCAAAGCTTGCCGCCTTCAATGCGCTTCTTTGGGCGAGGGATCACCTATAGCCATGCCCTTCCCGCTATCGCCCCAGAGCATTGACGCCATCGCCGACATTATCAGCGGCGGTGGGGGCCATGACACGACGCCTCCCATCGGGATCTATCGCAGCGGGCCGAAGATCGAGAAATTCATGCGCGCCTGCAATGTGGCCTTCACGGTGAATGGCTCCCGCGTGCCGTCATTGGTGCAGTGCCTTATCAATCTCAACAATGGCTTCGAAGTCGATCAAGCGCTCCCGAGGATCATCGAGGCTGCCGCTGACCCCCGCGACTTTATCCATGAGCCCGAGCGCCATATCGCCGTGCTCGATCATCTTAACCGCGCGCTGCGCTTCGACGGCTTTGAGGTTCAGCAGCAGGGCGGGCGGATGCGGCTTGTCGAGGCGGGCAAGAATGTCCCTGTCCTGGCGGAGCTTGCCGGGCTGTCCGAGGTGATCGACTTCGACACGGTGAGCCGCGATCTGGACCGCGCCCTCGCCAGTAGCCAGACCGACCCCGAGGATGCCGTCACCGCCGCGTGCAGCACGGTCGAGAGCGTGTGCCGGTCGATCCTCATCGAGCTGGGGTTACCGCTCCCTGCCAAGAAGGACGTACAGGGGCTCTACAATGCCGTGAAGCAGCCGCTTGGTCTGTCCCCTGACCGCTCCGACATCGACCCCTTGATCGCGAATGATGTGCGACAAATCCTTTCCGGTCTAGCCACGGTCATCGGTGGGGTAGGGGCTCTTCGCACCCATGGCGGGGACGCCCACGGCCGCGAGAAGGGCTATGCCCGTATTGACGCGCGGATTGCCCGTTTGTCGATCCATGCCGCGAGTACGGCCGCTCTCTTCCTCATCGAAACCTGGCAACGGAAATTTCCTGCCCGCCCGCTTCCAAAAGTCGACGATCCAGCAGGGTAACGGCCAGTTTCATCCTGTCAGTAGCACCGGTTTTGGCCGGTCTTTTCTTCCTCGTTTTTGAAGGCGGCTGAATGTCCCCGCGCTTGTGTCCCAACTGAGCCCCAAGTGATGGCGACCGAATAGGCCGCCTCTTTACGCCCTTCCCGGCACGGAGGAGAGCGCCGTGCCAATGGAAGACTCCAAGTTGCCCTGCCAACATGCTATATTTAGGTTGGAGCGAACGGTACGCTACAAGATGTTCTGAGGTTGCGAGATGTTTGAAGAGACACAACGATTTTTGCGGAGCCTCGATGGCGGCGGCCAAGTCCCGGTCCTCATTGAGGACGACGAGGAAGGCTACTTTGACCGTGAATGCCCATCGGATGAATGCCTTTTCCAGTTCAAGATGCTCAGCGAAGATTGGCATAAGGCCAAGGAAGCAGAGCGGCTTCACTGTCCCGCCTGCGGCCATACCGATCACAGCGACCGTTGGTGGACACAGCAACAGGTCGAGCACATGCACGCGGCTGCCGTGGCGCAGATTCAAGGCGGCCTCAATCGAGCACTGAAAACCGATGCTGCCCGGTTCAACCGGAGCAGGCCGCGCGGCGGCTTCATTTCGATGACGATGAAAGTGGATTCCCGGCCGCAGCATGTCATGCTGCCCCCGGCCGCCACCGACCCAATGGCGCTGAAGATCACCTGCCCGTCCTGCGCCTGCCGCTATGCCGTGATCGGGGCTGCCTATTTCTGTCCCGCTTGCGGCCACAGCGCCGCCGAACAGGTCTTTGAGCAGACCATCGCTGGGATCAAGGCCACCCTGAAGGCGCTCGACCAGGTGCGCGCCGCCATGCCGGATCGCGACACCGCCGAAACCACCGTGCGCGTCGTGATCGAGAACGGCTTGCAGAACGCCGTCACCGCCTTTCAGCGTGTGGTCGAAGCACTGTTTGTGGAGCTTCCCGCGCCTCCTAAGACAAGGCGGAACGCTTTCCAGAACCTTGCCGAGGGCAGCACCCTTTGGCAGCAGACAACGGGGAAGGGCTATGACGCCCATCTCGACGCCCCCTCCCTCGACCAACTCGCGCGGGCGTTCCAGCAGCGCCATCTGCTTGCCCACCGGCAGGGACTTGTCGATGAGGAGTATATCGCCAAGAGCGGTGACACCCGCTACCGGCCCGGCCAGCGGCTTGTACTTCGCGCCGAAGGCGTCACCGAGGCCGTCGAGCTTGTCGAAAGGCTCGTTGCGGGGCTTCGGGATGATGCAAGCATTGCCCGTTCAAGGCAGGGGCCTTCACCATAAATACTGGCAGGGGCGCGGCGCCACGATATTTGAAGGCCACCGGCTTCCAGTCTGCCCTTGCCGCTCCGAGAACCGTGCGCGTGCGCTCGTGGATGATCGATCCGTTGCCTCTGTGATCCCTCGCCGCAAAAGCTACGCCTTCAAAGGAGCCGCATTAGCGTGGCGCGGTAGGTTGGACAGGGAGGCTGAAAGAAAAGAAATTGGGCCTGTCGGAACGGGTTCGGTTCCAACGCATGAGTTATAGAATTCTATTCTATAACTCATGATGCGCTGAATTTGGCATGGCCTGCTGTGCGACTGGCACTCTGCACCGCCCTTGATCGCCTGGCCCGCAGTTAGATCACGCCTGTCAGGCGGCCTCGACCATCGGCTCGTAGCGCACATCGGGCATGGCATCATTGAGCCAAGCAGGCTGCAGGTCTCCATTGTTCCATTGGTACAGGTAGCCCACCAGCGTGTCGGTTTTCTTGCAGAGGATGCGCATGATCGGTTCGGCCGTAAGCCGCGGTAAAATGGTCACGATGTGCTCCTCTCAAACTGACCTCAGGACTTGTTAACAACGAGGCCGCAATATCGTTTTGAACGTCTTAGGGTTGGGTTTCTGCAACTGCAAGATGAAGTCGGCGGCCTCGGCAAGAACCCACCGACAAAAGGACAAGTTGTCTTTATAGACAGGTTTCTGGCGTATCCTTTTCTGCATTCTGCGCTGCAGCGCGAACGGCGATCTCGTGCAGAAGTATGTCGATCTCTGCCCAGACGCGCGGCTCGATCTGGCCGCGGACCAAGGCCCACTTGCTCAGCACATCGAGGGGGTCATGCTCGTGCAAGAGGGCAGTCAGCGCAGAGGCATCGACCGCCAGCGAGGTGCGTGCGCGCCATTCGGTAATCCGCGTCCGCTGCTCTTCCGAAGGCGGGAAGAAGTCAGGCCCGAGCTCCCAGTTCTTTACCGCGCGGCGCAGGGCGGCGCGGATGACGTGGGCAGGATCGACGCCGCAGTCGATCAGGGCTTCCTCCTGCCGTTCCAGCGCGTTCACCCGGATGTCGATCTTGCGCGTCGTCGGACTGCGGCGCGGGCGGGTGGGAGATACCATGGCCGCGGATGCTGCACGCCCGGCTGTCTCCTGTTTGGGTTGAGGCGCGGGCGCAGGCTGCGTACTTGGCGGCGAAACAGCGTGACTGTCCAAGACCACAGGGTCGACGTTTGCAGCTTCTGGCATCGTCTCAGCTCGCAGAACCTCTTCCCCGTCCGGGTCTCCTTCCACCTCTGCGCGCAGGGATGCGGCATATGCCGGGTCGGGCCGCGTGATGGTCGGGATTTTCTTCCTCATCGCCCCGTCCTCACGTGGCCAGGATGTTGTTGAGGATGTCTGTGGCCTCTTCGAGGGCTTCGACGACGTGGCGCACATGTGGGCGCATGAGCGGGTTCGGATCGGTCTGCTTTTGCAGCGCCACGGCGTGCAGGAGGCCCTTTTCGTCCATCTCCTTGTAGACGTTCCGCCGCATCATCACGGTCTCGACCACCGGAAACCGCGCGATCGCCGCTTCGATGAGGGCAGCATCGGCACGGGTGGTCTTGGGATCCACCATGTTCAGGACCACGTGGTGGCGGGGCAGGCTGTCGGGGTCATCGACGCGAGCGCGGAGCTTTTCGAACCAGTCAGCCGTCTGCGCGCCGACATCGAGATCCGAGGTCGAGAGCATGACAGGCGTCACGATGTGATCGGCCAGAACGGCGATCCCGTCCGACCACTCGGCCCCGACGCCTGCTGTATCGATGAAGATGAAATCAGCCGAGTCCGCCGCATAGACCTGCTCGATCCGGCGATCCACGGCGCCTACGCTTTCGACGGTCGCGGAGCGCAGGAGTGGCGATCCCAGCCCCGCGGCTTCAGCCCGCTTGTGCCAGGTACCGAGCACGCCGGTGCTGTCGGTATCGATCAAAAGGACGCGACGGCCAGCGGCAACGGCAGCGCTGATCAAGGCGCGCGAGAGCGTGGTTTTGCCACTCCCCCCTTTCCGGGCCATCGCAGCGATCACCACGAGATTGTCGTTCGGCATGGGGCAGACCTCTGGCAAGAATGGTGAAACGCAACAAAGATGTTTTTACGTAGCTAACCTCCGTGTGCGACGGCGTCAAGCAGAAGACGGGATGCGGACTCCCGCAGGCGAAATGCGGGGCGCATAATGCATCGTGCAGGGGACGTGAGGCATGCTGCACGCGTCACCCGACGTCATCCCCCTGCGCGATGCAGTGCCCAGATGACGCGCTACATGCGACGGGCGCCATTTTCCGCGTCGCAGGAAACGCGACGCATTCTGCATTGGACGTGGATCATCCGGCACCACGCGCGATGCGGGCGGCACACGCCATCGGGCACACGCCAGAAGCCGTACTGCAGGGCGCGCAAAACGCAGTCCAAAGGACGCGATGCGGGGTGCAGGCAACGCGGGACGCGCTGCGTTGAGCGCCTTGCGCGCTGCATTTACCAAAGGACGTCAAATCGGCCCGCGAGGCCGATTTTCTACATTGAGTACAAGCCCTTGGTGCCTTCTCCGCTTGTGCTGGGAGAAGGCGGGCTTGTACGAAGTTGGCAGGAAATAGGGGGTCTTTCTTCCGCATGTCCCGAACAAAACGCCTGACAGAGATCGAGAAGATGCAGATCGTCCGCGAAGCCGCGGAGGGTGTGTCGACGTCTGAGCTGGCTGAGCGTTTCGAGGTCACATCGCGGGCCGTGCGCTACGTCCTGAAAGCCGATGCAGAGCGCCAGACGGATGCCGCAATTCCGGTCTCAGCGGTCAGTGTAAAGGTCACGGCTGCGGAGCTCGCGGCGCTCGACGAGGTGCTGGCCGAGGCCGGGATCGAGAGCCGTGCCGAGGGGCTGCGGCGACTCATTCAGGCGGCAGGCGGGGTGTTCGTTCCGGACGCGCAGATGGCAGCAGAGATGGCTCGCTACCGCGCCTCTCTGCACGAGGTCGGTAATGGGGTCGCGCAGATCGCCAAACAGATGACCCGGGCCAACCGGCGGGGGCAGGCGGCCGTGGGGGGCACGAGTGCCAAGTTCACCGAATTGCGCCTCGCACAGATGCGCGGGCTGGCGCGGTTCATTCTGGATTCCGCTGACGAGATCGATCTGCTCCTGCGCCGCCGTCGCAACGCGATGCAGCTGCAGGCCACGGCCGCGCTGAGGGAGTTTGCCCATGCGGCTGAATGATGCTGTCCATGCCGTCACGGGCGAGGTCTTCCGGGATGGCTGGAGCCGGATCCGGGGCTCGATGCAAGGGCTGCACGTGGCCAAGCAGAGCCAGCTTGCGCGCGCGGCTGCGGGGCATCGGCCAGCGGTCTTCAAGGCGATCCGGGGCGGGGGTACGCATACCAAATCACAGCTCGCAAACCAGCTCGATTACCTCACCACCAAGTCCACCCATATCGTGGACAGTAGCGGGTTCCTGGATGGCAAGACGAAGCTCGAGGCGGGTGACATCAAGGATCTGACCGAGCGCTTTGCCAAACGGTGGGATGCGGGCTTCAAACCCAAGCTTGGGCAGACCACCCACATGCTCATGTCCTTCCCCATCGGCACGCGGGGCGAGGATGTGCGCGACATCGCAACGGATGTGGCCGAGCGGTTCTTCCAGACCGATGAGGGGCATTTCGACTACATCATCGCGGTGCATGAGGACCGCGATCACCCGCATGCGCATCTGGTGCTGAACCGCCGCTCACAAGAAGGCGAGTTCTTCTTTCTGGGGCGCAACCACCGCTTCAACTATGACGACTTCCGCCTCGCCATGGTCGAGGAGGCGGAAAAGTATGGCGTGCGGCTGGAAGCCACGCGCCGGGTGGATCGCGGGGTTGTGCATTACCCCGCCCGGACCCGCGAGGTCTATGCGGCGAAAGAAGAGGGGCGCGCACCCCGCGAGCGCGAACGCGTGGGGCAGGACCTGACCCGGACGCTGGCGGAGATCGCCAACACCAGGACCGTCTACCATTCGCTTGCCGCAGAGGCCTCCCGGGAGGCCCGGGAAGACATCGCCGCGGCACTCTTCCGCGCGGGCGAGGTGCTGGCGCATGGCGGGCAGCTGGACCGAACAGGAGATGTTTATATGGCCGAGGATCAAAGCTTCGAGGACCTGAGAAGCCTCTATGCGGAAAAGCTCGCGCGGGTGCAGGGCATGATCGCCGAGAAGTCTGACGCCGAACGTCCCGCGCTGGAAAAACGCCTCATCGAGATCCAGACGCAGGTCCAGCACATGCAGCCTCTCGGTTTGCGATCATCCACGCTGTCAGAGACCCCCTCGGAGGGCGGGATCTATTCCGAGGCCAATATCGACGCCAGCCAGCTTGAGCGTTTGGCCGAGCCGGACCTGAGATCGCGCATTGACGTAGCACTGCGGGGTACGGGGATCAGCACATCGGAAGTGGTGGCACGGATCGAGACGGGCGCCTCAAATGCGGCGCTCGAGCGTCAATGGATCGCCGACGATCTTGCCAAGGTGGCCGAGGCGCGCGATCTGAACCTCGAACGCCGTGCCGATCTGGAACAGGCGCGTGACATCCTGAATGACGTGCATGTCGCGCTTGGCACGCTGTTGGAGCGCGAGAACGTGCTGCGCCGGGATGGCGTCGTGGAAGCGGAACCGGTCAGCGAGCGGTACCACTATCACGAGGGCGCGGTGCAGGCGATGGAAGGGACAATCCGTCAGGAGATGCGCGCAGACGGCCTGACAGCGCAGCAGATCGAGGACCGTGACTGGGAAGTTGTCTCGCGGGCAGAGCGACGGATCGAGACGGAGCAGCGCGCGTATCTCGAGGCACACCCGGAGCTGCTCGCACGCCCAGGCGATGTGATCGACCGGTCTGAGCCTTACAGGGAGACCATCACCGATGCGGCCCGCGCCAGCGAGATCACCCGCGAGGTCGACCGGATCATGGAGGGTCGCGATGTCCGCACCCCAGTTGCGGATGCTGTTACCAAGGACTTAAGGGAGCGCTATCCGGACATGCCGTCCCACCTCGCCCGTGGGCTCGGTGCGACCTATGCCGCCGTCATCGAGATACGGGACACGGAGGCCATCAATCAGGTCCGCCGCGACAACGAGTTGCGCGAGGGGCTCGGGGTTGGCACGCGCGACGACCTCCTCGCAGCCCGCGGTGAAACTGCGCCGCAGTCTGACCGTGCCGACCGCCTTGCAGACGAGATTGCGCGTGTTCTGGACCATGAGCGGGCGGGGGAATTGTCCGCGCCCTTCGAGACCGAGGCGGAGCGGGACGCCTTCCGCGACGAGATCGCGCGGGTGCTGGATGACCGTCAACTCGAGCGGCTCACATCCGGCGATGCCGATGCGCTGGACAAGGTTCTCGAGGACCGCCTCGACCGGCTTTATGTCGCCAAGGTCTATCTGCAATCCGATGCCGCGACGGCCAACACGGAGGCCTTGCGCCAGGTGGTCGATGATCTTGCCGACACCGAATACGAAAAACACCGCACTGGCGATGTGGATGGCGAGACTGAGCGGGGACAGGTCCATTGAGCGCCTCCATGGGAAAAGCGCGGATCGCAACAGGGGTCTTGCTGGTAACGCTGGTGACTGGGGCCATGGGCTATACGATCGCCTCGGCGGTGCTGACCTACCAGGATCTCGGGTTTGGGGCCGAGATCGACTTTGCCTATATCGCGCAGAACTATCTGGCGATCCTGGACCGCCGCCCGGAGGACGCGCAACTTATTCACCTGATCATCGGCAGCTTTGCCGCCGCCGGCATGATGCTGAGCCTCGCCCTCTCGGGATCGGCGCTCACACGCTTTGGCCAGACGCATTGGCAGAGTGCGCGCGAGATGAAGGCCAATGGGTTTTTCGGGGCGCCAGGGACCGGGTTCATCCTCGGCAAGCTGGGGACGCCGAGCTCCCGCGCCAACTACATTTGTTCGAAGGTTTTCCCGCATGCGCTGATCGTGGCGCCCACAGGCCGCGGCAAGACCACGGGCTTCGTCATTCCGAACCTGCTGACCTGGCAAGGCTCTGCCGTGACGCTCGATGTGAAGGGCGAGTGCTTTGAGGCCACGGCCCGGCATCGCGCAGCCCAAGGCGACAAGGTCTATCGCTTTTCCCCCACCGATTGGGAGGGCAAGCGCACGCACCGCTACAACCCGCTCCTGCGAATCTTCGAGTTGAAGGACCCTGCGCGGCAGCAGATGGAATTGCAGCTCTTGGCGACGCTCTTTCTGCAGAGCGATAACGACAGGGTGCAGGGACTTCTGAAAGGTGGGATCGATCTCTTCGTGGCGGCAGGCCTGCTGGCCTTCCAGCGCAAGCGCCCGACTCTCGGCGAAATCTACCGCATCGCCGCCTCGGGAGGGAACAAGCAGAAGGAGTATTTCGCGCGGGGTCACGAGGTCGACAACAGGGCGGCCAAACTGATCTTCACGCGGCTCGCTTCGACCAATAACGACACGCTGACCTCCTATGTCTCGCTCCTGATGACATCGGGGCTCGACCAATGGCAGAACCCTGCCATCGACGAGGCGACGGCGGTGTCGGATTTTGATTTCCGGACCATCCGCAAGAAGCCCTTTTCGGTCTATCTCGTGGTCCAGCCGCTGATGGTGAAGCCGCTTGCGCCGCTGATCCGGCTCTTCTTTTCCGATCTTCTCTCGGCCATGCAGGAAAAGGACCCAGGGCCCGATGAGCCCTGGCCGGTGATGATCATGCTCGACGAGTTCAATCGTCTCGGCAAGATGCCCATCGTGGTCGAGAGCATCGAGACCCTGCGCACCTATCGCGGGCATCTGGCCGTGGTCACCCAAACCATCCCCGCCCTCGATGAAATCTATGGCGAGAACACCCGCCGCGCGCTTCAGGGCAATGCGGGGGTGAAGCTCTACCTCACGCCCTCCGATGAAAAGACCGTCGAGGAGCTGAGCAAGGCTGTCGGCAAGACCACGAAGACCGTGGTCACGCGATCTCAATCCATCGGCAAGAACCCCTTCGAAGGCCGCAGCCAATCGACACGGACTGAAGAAAGCTCCCTCCTGCCCGAGGATGAGGCGCGCCGCCTGCCGCTTGACGAGATCGTCATGGTCATCGACGCGCAAATGCCTGTCCGCGCGAAGCGGATCCAATATTTTGACGATCGGCTGTTCAAGGCGATCCATGCGGCGCAGACGGGCGAGTTGCCGTTTCCGGAGCCGGGGGGAGGGGGGCCGCAGGGCACTCTGCCGCTAAGTGTGCGCGCCATGCCGATGAGGCCGCCACCGGACGGGTCAGGCGGATCTGAGGCCGACGTTGAGGCCGCACGCCAGGCTGCTGATGGCCAATCTTCAGTGCAAACCGATGTCGCCACAAAGAAGACAGCACCCGTCGTTCAAGCTGTCGTCGCAGAGGAACAGCGGCAGATGGAGATGGATTTTGAGGGCCAGGTTGCGGATTCCGACACAGTGGATGATGAGGCGCAGATGCGCTCTGCAGTCGATGGCTTGAACGACATGGAAGCGATGCTGCAGGAGGAGGGTGGCAAAAAGCCAATTCACCGGTAGGGCGGTGGGCATGGTCTGACGGTCATAGAGGGCGGAGAGCCGACTTGCGGCAGTGCGGCGCAGCATTGGCAACAATCTGTAATAAGCCGACATTCAGGGGCAAGATCACGAGAGACCGGCACGAGCTACTGGTCGGGCGGGATTTGCACCTACGACCTTCAGGTTATGAGCAGATCAGAGGCGAAATTCGGGCACCCCGTAATTTCAGTATGTTACGGGACAATCGATTGATTTATTGCGATTTCCATGCCGACGCTCAACTGCATTGAGCGACATCTGACGGAACAACCTGCACGAGAACTGCAGCCAAGGGTTGAGGTGGCGTTGAGGTAGATGATTTTTCCAGCATCGTAAGTCTGACAACAAAAGTGCGGCCCATGCGTTGCCAGCAAGAGAGGGCCCGCTGAGAAGAAAACTCACATCTCCAACGGTTGTCGTTTATGTAGTCGCCCTGATGGAAAGCCGCGTCCCGTTTTGGAGTACCCTGATCGGGCTGAAACCGAAATTTCAAACCCACACGCCACCTCCTCAACCTTATAGCTTCACCCGTTTCAGCCTCAGCGCATTGGCGATGACCGAGACCGAGGACAGCGACATGGCGGCGGCGGCAATCATCGGTGACAGCAATATTCCGAAGAACGGATACAGCAGACCGGCGGCAACCGGGATGCCAGCCGTGTTATAGGCGAAGGCGAAGAACAGGTTCTGGCGGATATTGCGCATGGTGGCCACGGCCAGCTTGCGGGCGCGGACGATGCCGGTCAGGTCGCCGCCCAGCAGGGTCAGCCCGGCGCTTTCGACCGCCACATCGGCGCCAGTGCCCATGGCGATGCCCACATCCGCCGCAGCCAGCGCGGGCGCGTCGTTTACCCCGTCGCCCGCCATGGCGACCTTGTTCCCCTTGCCGCGCAGCCCGTCGATCAGATCCTTCTTGCCCTCAGGCAGCATCCCGGCGCGGACCTCGTCGATGCCCAGCTTGCTCGCCACCGCCTGCGCCGTGCGTTCGTTGTCGCCGGTTGCCATGATCACCTTGATGCCCAGATCGTGCAACTCGCGGATCGCCGCCTCGGCAGTTGGCTTGATCGGGTCGGCCACGGCGACCAGACCGGCCAGCCTGCCATCCAGCGACACGAACATGGCGGTCTTGCCCTCGCCGCGCAGGCGGTCGGCAGTGTCCTCGCCGGTGTCGCAGTCGATCCCAAGCGAGGTCATCAGCGCGTTATTGCCAAGCGCCACGTCGCGGCCATCGACCTTGCCGATCACCCCCTTGCCGGTGATAGCTTCGAACTCCTCGCCATTACCAAGGCTCAACCCGCGCGTTTTTGCGCCTTCGACAATGGCTTCGGCCAGCGGGTGTTCCGAGGCCCGTTCCAGCGCCGCCGCAGCACCGAGCAACTCGCCCTCGGGCACGTCACCGAAGCTGGTCACATCGGTCAGTGCAGGCTTGCCTTCGGTCAGCGTGCCGGTCTTGTCAACGATCAGCGTATCGACCTCGGCCATCAGCTCCAGCGCCTCGGCATTCTTCACCAGCACGCCCGCCTGCGCGCCGCGCCCCGCCGCCGTGGTGATGGAAATCGGCGTCGCCAGCCCAAGCGCACAGGGACAGGCGATGATCAGCACCGAGACCGCCGAGGCGATGGCGAAGACATATGAGGGGCTGGGGCCGAAGATCAGCCAGACGATGAAGGCCAGCACCGCGATCACCACCACCGTCGGCACGAAGATCGCTGACACCCGGTCGGCCAGCCCTTGAATCGGCGCCTTGGACCGCCGCGCCCCGGCCACCATCTGCACGATCTGCGACAGCACCGTATCGGCGCCGACATCGGTGGCGCGGATCGCCAGCGTGCCGTTCTTGTTGATCGTGCCGCCGGTCACGCGGTCGCCCTGCACCTTCTCGACCGGCACCGGCTCGCCGGTGATCATGCTTTCGTCGACGGAGGACCGCCCCTCGACCACCTCGCCATCGACCGGCACGCTATCGCCGGGCCGCACGCGCAAGAGGTCCCCGGCCGCGATGTTTTCCAGCGGCGCGTCATATTCCGTGCCATCGGGCAGGATGCGCCGCGCCGTCTTGGGCGCCAGATCCATCAGTGCCCGGATCGCATCACCGGTGCGTTCCCGCGCCCTGAGTTCCAGTACCTGCCCGACAAAGACCAGGGCAACGATGACCACCGCAGCCTCGTAATAGGTGTCGACCATGCCGCCCATTCGGTATTCCTCGGGAAAGATGCCCGGCAGGAAGGTGGCGAAGAGCGAATAGAGATAGGCCGCGCCGACACCCAGCGAGATCAGCGTCCACATGTTCGGTGAGCGGTTTTTGAAGGAATCCAACCCGCGCTGAAAGAAGGGCCGCGCCGCCCAGAGCACGATGGGCGTGGCTAACAGGAATTCCAGCCAGACGGCGGTGCGGTGCCCGATCCAGTCACGGACCGGGATGCCCACCATCTCGCCCATGGTCAGGATCAACAACGGCACCGCAGCGGCCACGCTGACCCATAGCCGCCGGGTGAAATCGGTCAGTTCATGGCTGGGTTCATCCGAGGGAATCATCTGCTCCAAGGCCATGCCGCAGATTGGGCAGGCGCCGGGTTCGTCGCGGACGATCTCGGGATGCATCGGGCAGGTCCATTGCGTGCCCGCCGGGGCGGATTTTTCGACCTTGGCCGCCGCGCCCGAGGCGTAGAACCACGGGTCGCCGTCGAACTTCGACTGGCAACCGTCCGAGCAGAAATAGAACGTCTGTCCCTCATAGTCGCGGTGCCGGGCCTCGGGCTTGATCGTCACCTGCATCCCGCAAACCGGGTCGATGGCCTTACCGGGATCAGCCTGTGCCGGTGCGCCACCGTGTGTCCCGTGATCGTGATGCCCATGCGAATGATCGTGCTTGTGGTCCATGACTCTCTCCCGGCAGATACCTATAGGGGGTATATCAGACTTGCTCTATACCCCTTGAGGGTATAGTACAAGCCTCAGATGTTGAAGTTCGGAGCCCTCCTTGGCGCATGACAAGCAGAACCGAGACGCGATCCTGAAGCGGCTTTCCCGCCTGAACGGTCAGGTGCAGGGCGTCTCGCGCATGGTCCAGGATGGGCGCTATTGCGTCGACATCCTGAACCAGACCGCCGCCATCCGGTCTGCCCTGCGCGGCGTCGAACGCTTGCTGATCGAGGATCACGCGCGAAGCTGCATGGAAGACGCGATCCAATCCGGCGATCAGGACCGTCAGCGGGTGATGTTCCGCGAGGTCGTCGAACTGATGGAAAAGGTACGCGACTGATGCGGTTCCTGCTATCGGCACTGCTTGCCGTCATGCTGGCGGTGACGATGCCACTGGCCCTGACCGGCGCCGCCTCGGCGGAAGCATCGTCGATGGCCTCGATGGCCGAAACATCCGCGTCGCCAGTCGCGCATGAATGCTGCACCACGCAGCCGGATTCTCCACATGGCGACTGTGCGGCCTGTGCCGCCATCGGCAATGCCGAAATCACGCCCAACGCGGCCCGCTTGCCACGCCGAATCCGACACTTTCCCCCGCTGCAAGATATGAAATCGGCCAGGCCGCGCTTGCCGCTGCCCCCTCCGCGATCCGCTGCTCTCTGACGCCACATGGCCCGAGGGGCCACAAGCCGATCAACTGCGCCATGACAGGGATGAATGACCCTACGGCGCGCAATATCCTGAAAGACATCAGATATGAGCAATCATCACTTCTCGCGTCGCGGGGCGATCCTTGCGGTCGCGGCGATACTGTCGACAGCCTCTACCCTTGCCTTTGCCGCCATCGGTTCGGACGAAAAGCCGAACCTGCTGAGTGTCACCAAGGACCCCGGCTGCGGCTGCTGCGGCGCCTGGGCCGATCTGGCCATCGAGGCGGGGTTCGAGGTCGAGATCACTGAGGCCAGCGACTATGTCGGTATGAAGCGCGACGCCGCTGTGCCCGAAAACCTGTGGTCCTGCCACACGACCCGGATCAGCGGCTATATCGTCGAGGGCCATGTGCCCTTCGCGGCCATAAGGCAGCTTCTGGAACAGCGCCCCGACATTACCGGGATCGCCGTGCCGGGGATGCCCGCCGACTCGCCGGGCATGGGTGGCGGGGTCGAGGCCACCGCCGAGGTCATCGCCTGGGGCGGCATTGCCGGTGACGGTCGCGCCTTTCCGCTGGACGGGTAGCAGATGACGCGCAACGCACTCATCCTCATCGCAGCGGTCGGTCTGGCCGCTGCGATCCTGATCCTCTGGCGCGGCAGCGGGGCCACCGGAACAGCCGCGCAGGATCAGGCCGTGATCGCGCTTGGCCAGCGGCTCTACGTCGATAACTGCGCCAGTTGCCACGGCGCCGATCTGGAAGGCCAGCCGGACTGGCAGACCCCGCTCGCAAGTGGCCGCTATCCGGCGCCCCCGCATGACGAGACCGGTCACACATGGCATCACGCCGACGCGCTTCTGGTACAGATCATTCGCGACGGCACGGCCGCCGTGGTCGGCGATGGGTATAAAAGTGACATGCCCGGCTTCGGCGATGTCATGAGTGACGACCAAATCGCCGCCGTTCTGGCCTATATCAAATCTACCTGGCCTGAACGGGAACGGGCAATCCAGAGCCGCATCACCAAGGACAGCGCGCCGTAACACCCCGGCGCGACACCACCATAGCCAAGGAGTTTCCCATGAAGAAAAGAACCGCCGCCATCGCCCTGACGCTGCTCGTCCTTGCCGGATGCGCGGCCCAGGCGCCCGATATCGCTGCCGAAGCGGCCTCGCCGTATCCCATTCCGAACGAGGTCGTCGCCATCGCCGGCCCCAACCAGGACCTGACAACGGCGCGGCTGGACCCGGCGGATGATTGCTATTGGTATTATCATGTCGGGCCGGTCGAAACGACGCTGGTGCCGCTGCGGGCGGCCAACGGCAACCATATCTGCAACGCGCGTACGTCCTGACGCCCGGCCTCGCCAGAGGGCGACCGTTCAGCTGATGGCCGTCACGCTGCCCTCCGGCGAATAGAGATAGGCGGTCGCGCCGATCTGGACGCGTGGATAGAGTCCGTTGATATGGGCCATGACCATGCGGACGCAGCCGGAACTGGCGCGGCTGCCGATCGAGGTCGGAAACGGCGTGCCGTGAATGCGCAGATAGGTGTCGCGCTCGCCGAGATAGAGATAAAGCGCCCGTGACCCGAGCGCATTCCGGGGACCGGGCTCCATGCCGTTTTCATACTGCGCATAGACCTCGGGTTCGCGCTCGATCATGTTCCTTGTCGGGGTCCAGTGCGGCCATTCGGCCTTGCGCTTTATTGTATAGGTCCCCGGCTCGTAAAGATCGCCCCGGCCGATGGCCACGCCGTAACGCATCGCCGTGCCGCCCTCTTCGATGTGGTAGAGGTATCGGGCCACGGCATCGACATGGATATCGCCCGGCACCAGACCGTCATTCGCGACAATCCGCTGCGGCAGGAAACGCTGGTGCAGGCCCCAAGGATTGGGGCCGCCGGCTTCCACCTCGGCATCCCAGGCGGCCTTCTGCGCCGCGTCGGGCCAGGTCGAGGCCATAAGCGGGCTGGCGGCGGAGGCCGCGAACAGCGCCGTCGTCGTTCGGATGAAATGTCTGCGTGTCAGCATGTGATTGCTCCTCGTAATGGTTGTACCTTCAGATGAATGCGGCAAGCGCAGCGGGATCCGCGATTGCCGAACCGTATCGCATCAGCGCCCATCGACCTCGGGCGTCGCCGCTGGCCCGCCTTCCAGATCGGCGATCAGCGCCTTCATCTCCGCGATTTCCAGCGTCTGGGCCTCGATGATGCTGTCCGCCAGCGCCCGCACGCGAGGATCCGAGATATCCGCGCGGGTGGATGTCAGGATCGCAATCGAGTGATGCGGAATCATCGCCTTCATCCAGGCGGTATCATCGACCGTTGCCTGACTGCGAACCAGAAACAGGCCGAGGGCAAAGGCCAGAATTGAAAGGCCTGCGACGGTCATATTGGCGCGCTGGTTGCGATACATCCCAAGCATGAAGGCCAGCATGATCAGCGCCATGGCGCCGCCCATGTAAAGCGCCATCCACATCCGGGTCTGGCTGAAAAAGACATGATCCATCGCCCAGGTGTTCAGATACATCAGCCCGAACATGATCACCGTCGAGGTAGCGATCATCGCCGCAAAACGGCCATAGCTTCCGCCGCTCTGGCTTCCGTGGCTATTGTGTCGATCAGAATTATCCATAGCGTTGTCCTTTCGTGAAATGCTTCAATTGCCACGCGAGGCCGCAACCAGTTCGGCCAGTTCCGTTGATGAAATGGCGCCAAAGCGCGAATCCGATCCGGCGATGAAGGTGGGTGTGCCGACAAGCCCCATCGCCTCGGCCAGCGCATTGGACTGCTGGATATGTTGGGCAATCTCCGGGCCGCCCATATCGCGCTGCAACTGCTGAGTGTCTAAACCCATGGATCGCGCAACACGCAGGACGCTGGCCCTTTCGGCCCGGGGTTTCTGACTCATCAAGGCGCGATGAAAGTCGGCGTAGCGGCCCTGCTTGCGCGACGCCAGCGCCGCGCGGGCCGCGAAAACCGAACCCTCGCCAAAGACCGGCCATTCCCGCATCACCATCCGCAAGCCGGGATCGGCTCCTAACACGGCATCCACCACTGGCATCATCGCACGGCAGAACTGGCAGTTATAGTCGAAGAACTCGATCAGAGTCGCATCGCCGTCAGGATTGCCGAAGATCGGCGCATTCGCGTCATGTTCAAGCTGCCTGCGGAATTCGGGTGGAAGCGAATGACCAGCCCAAGATAGGCGCGGTGCGATGGCCATCGCCGGGGCGGTAAGGGCCAGGGTCAGGATCATGCGTCGCTGAAACATCATGTCACTCCCGTCACGCCGAGACCGCGAACGTCGTCATCATGCCGCTGGCAAGATGCGGCATGTGGTGACAATGCAGCATCCATTCCGCCGCCTCGCCCGCATCCAGCGCCACCGTGACCATCGACATGGGCGGCACATAGACCGTGTCGCGCAATGCACCGGAAAACCGTCTGCCATTGATCGCGACAACTTGGAAATGATGGCCATGCAGATGCATGGGATGGCCCATCATCGACATGTTGTGGCACATGATCTCGACCCGCTGGCCTGTTTTGGCCGTAACCGGAATCCGATCCTCGAACACGCGGTCGTTGATGGTCCAGCGATAGGGCTGCATCTGCCCGCCCAGCATCACCATGGGTGATGCATCGGCAACTCGTTCCGTCAGCGGAGCAACGGCCCGCAAGGCGGCTTCCTGTGCAAGGTCGATATCGAATGCAGGTGCGGCCTCGTCTGCCATTCCAAGCATGACCGGCACCTTGGCGCCAGCGGTCGCAAGGATAAGGCCGGTGCGCTCCTGCGCGCCTTCGCGCAGAGCAAGGATCGGCCATGCGCCGCCTCCGGTGGGCAGGTCAAGCTCGATATCCAGGCGCTGCCCCATGGCCAGACCAAAGCGCGTTCCTGGCAAGGGCTGCACCGGCTGGCCATCCACCGCAACAAGCCGACCCGGAACCTCGCCGCTGTCGAGCCAGAATACCGTGGCCGCAGCCCCGTTGATGACCCGCAGCAGGATACGGCCGCCCTTCTCGACCTGCACGACCTCTGGGTCGCTCAGGGTGCGGTCATTCGCCAGATAGGCATCGAAATCGAAGTCGTTCAGGTCCATCTGCATCCCGCTCATACCGGCCATGGTCATGCCACCCATTTCCGACATCCCGTTCATGGGCATGCCGCCACCCATGTCGTGACCGGCATGGGGATCGGCTGGTTGCGACATTTCGGCTTCGGCGGCCTCGTCATGCCCCTTTCCCGAGCGGATTTCTTCCAGCACCTCTTCCGGCGAGCGGAACGAAAAGTCGTGAAGGAACATGGTGACCTCTTGCCGATCAGCTCGCAGATCCTCGGGGCGGCGGACGATCAGGGGTGCGGCCAGCAACTGCATCTCCTGAATGGGCACATGGCTGTGCATCCAGTGCGTGCCTGCTGCGGCCTCAAAATCATAGGCACGCGTCTCTCCTGGCTGCAGCAGCGGCATCGGCATATCGGGAACGCCGTCTTGCGCGTTCGGCGGGATCTGTCCATGCCAATGAATGATCGTCGGCTCGGTCAGATCATTGGTCAGGTCGAGCAGGAAACGCTGGCCCGGATCCAGTATCAACCCGGGCGTTCCGTTGCCGTTGATCAGCCCGAAAACCGCGGCGGCGCGGCCATCAATGTCAAGCGTGCGCGTCGTTGCCTGCAATGCCAGCGCGGCTGGCTGCGCAAAGCCCGCGCGCGGGATGGCAAAAGCTGTGGCCATGGCAGCGGATGCGGTCAGAAAGCCGCGGCGATTCAGTGTGCAAGTCATATGAATAATCCATCAGACCCCGTAGGGCGAACCATGTTCGGCACCTTGAAAGGTGCGGCAAGCAAGTGTTCAGATGGATTTCGGAGGGCGGTATCCGGGGCCGACCAGACGGCCCTCACGTGTCACCGCTATAGAGTGCCATTTCAGCGAATGCTCAGTCTCAACAGGCGCAAGTTGTGCGGCAGCAAGCCAGGGCGTAGGTGTGCCGACACATACAATCGCACAGGCATCGGTCATATCGTGCCGAGAAGGCTCTCCCGAATAACCGTGCTCATGCCCGCCTGTGTCGCCGGGATGGCTGATCGAAGCGACAACGTGATCGGCCGACAGTCCGGCTGTACCAGCACTTTGCCCATGCTGCGTCACGCCCGCGAACACGAGCAGGACAACAAGCAAAGAACATATCGCGCCGCGCATCATGTGGTTGAGTTGGAACCTATGCAACTAGCTTGACAATAAGCAGGACAGGCTCTCGTTGCAATTCACGGAGTAATCAACAGAGGGTGTAGTTTTTTCCCTTCTGAGCCATTGACCGGCAGCCCTCCCCCGGGGTTCTGCCACCTTCCGCCTCCCCGCCGGGCTGACCGGCGATGTATGACTCGCGATGCGCGCGAGGCTGAGCCTCATGTGAGATGCAAGAAGGAGGCGCTGGGCATGGTGAAGCGATTGAGGCTGAACGAGAAATCGGTGCGGGAGGCCGCGCCGGAACCGGGCCGGGACTATCAGATCTTCGACAGCGAGGTGCGGGGCTTTGCCATCTGCATCTACCGCTCGGGCAATCGGGCCTTCACGCTGGATTACCGCCATGCCGGGCGGCAACGGCGGATGACGCTGGGGCGCTGGCCGGAATGGTCGACGGCGGCGACGCGGGAACGGGCAAAGGAGCTGCGCCGCAACATCGATGCCGGTGGCGACCCGCTGGGCGTGAAGGAAGACGGGAGGGACGCGCCCGCAAGCTCAAGGGATCGAAATCAACGCCGGTGTGCGCCAACCGGGTCGGCGAGGTGCTCCGAAAGATGTTCACCTATGCGCAAAGCTGGGCTGGCGTGAGGACAATTCGGCATCGGGATTACGCCGCCGGATCGAGAACCAGCGTAAGCGGTTCCTGCCACTGGGGGATCAACAATCGTGGTCGGAAGTAAGTGGTTGCCGCTTGCCGTCAACGGGCCAACGTAAAATGCCGCGCCAAGCATGCAATGGCAGGTCTGGTGATTGCTGCAATGTAGCGCCGAACCGAGCGCAGAAGGCCGCTCTGGGCCGTCACCGTCGCCCAAGCCGTCCCAGTCTCGCCAGCTGCGCCAGCATTTTTGATCCCGAGTCTGCGGATCCTGTGCCGCCTCCGGAACCCGTCTGTCCCATGCCTTGCCGCACTGGCATTTGCTGCACGCCAAAGAACTGCCGCGCCCTGAGGGCTGCGTATTCTGCGCCACTGGCCCCGCCGATGAGGTAGCGATTGTAGGCCTGCTGGCTTCCCATGGCGGCGCGGGCAAAGCTGTAGCCGCCGCCGAGGCCACCGGAGAGGGCGGGCATCATGATGTTGCCGGAGATCGCGCGGACGATGAAGGGCGTGGCGATAATGAAGCCCTTGGCCATGAGCACCATCATGAAGAAGGGGATGAGCGCGCCGATGTTTGAGGCCCCTTCGGGATCGCCTAGTTCACCGATGAGCGCGGAGGAAACGCCTGTGATCGTTGCGAACACGCCTGCGACGACGATGGGGTATAGCGCAAAGGAGATCAGCGCGGACAGCCAGCGCGCGAAATAATCCTTGGTCACCTCGAAGAGGGTCAGGAATATCATCACCGGGGCGATCCCGATCAGAAGCGCGATCATCAGTCGGGAGGCCACGAGGATGAAGGCGGCCAGTCCGCCGAGGATTGAAAGCAGGAGGACGCCGACGATGTCGAGCATGGCGCCAGCCATCCAGTTCAGCTCGGACCCGGCAGCGTTCAGATAGTCGCCCAGCTCCGCGATCAGCCGGTCGAATTCCTCCGCGAAGGTGCCTGAAGGGCCCGGGCTGCCGCCGCCGACGGAAGCTACAAGCGCGCCCGCGATACTGTCGATCCCATAGAGAATGGCAGACGAGAAGGCGTTGAACTGCATCCAATTGGTCGCGAAAATCCCGATGAGCCCGATCTTGACCGCGAGCCAGAAGGCTGTGTGCCCATCCATGGCCCGATATTGATAGATCATGTTGATGCCGACGAGGATCACCACCAGCGTTGTCCCCAAAACCAGGAGCGTGCCGACCGTTGCCGCAACCGCACCAAACTGGGTCTCAGCGGCGGTGTCGAGATAGGCTTGGGAGGTTTCAACGAAGTAGGTGACGACACTCATCGCGGGGCTGCCTTACCAATTACCTGCGGCGTCGCAGATGGCCTTGGCGGCAGTTCGGGCGGCGTTGGCGCGGCGGTTGTAGGCGTCCGAGGCCTGCAACATTTCCCAGCGTTCGTCACTGGCGTGGCGCTCACGAAACGCCCCCTCGGCATCATCCCAGGACGGGAACCGGATCTCGCAAGCGCAGCTGCCAGTCTCCACGATGCGTTCAAGATTTTGGGCTCGGTAGATGTCTTGAACCAGCACGCGCTGATAGGCTTGGCGTAGGGGGATCTCCTGCATCCACACGGGTTCAGCGGGCCGTTCTGGACAGACGTCGAAACTGCGCTCGAGGGTCGGCACGAGATTGCGCTCAGCGAAGCCGGGTGCCGACGTCAGGCCCAGGACCAGCGCAATCAGTGCGAGGGTACAGCCCGCCTGCCTCATGCCGTAGCTCCGGCGAGTGTGGTCTCACGCTTTAGGAAGACCGTGTGTCCCACATTGGCGAATTCCGAGGAGCTGATCGACACCACCTCCCAGCCTTTCGCACCTTTGGCATTCAGGCTGGCCTGCATGTCGGCAAGGCTGGTCTTACGAGTCATGGGAAAGGACAGGATATCGTATTCAAATGTCTTCATGGAGAAGTTCCAATCTCGGTTGCGCCGGGTAGGTAGAATTCGGTGATGCCGCGCCTGCCGTCGTGGCGACCGGCCTGGATGATCACATCGATGGAGTTCTCGATGTACTGGATCATGTCGGCATAGGTCATCGGGATCTCGGTCTTAAGTGCCGCGATCGCGAGGCGCTGCACGGCAAGCTGTGGGGTTTCGGCATGTAGGGTGGTCATGGACCCGCCGTGCCCTGTATTTATGGCTTCGAGGAAGGTCATTGCCTCCTTGCCGCGCACCTCGCCCAGGATGATCCTGTCGGGGCGCATGCGCAGCGTGGCGGTGAGCAGCACATCGGCGGTCTGGAACTCTGCATCGCGATTGGCGATGAGGGTCACGGCATTTGGCTGGGTCGGCAGAAGCTCGGCGGCTTCCTCGATGGTGACAATGCGTTCCGCTGGTGGCACATGAGTGAGGATCTTCCGCGCGGCGACGGTCTTGCCGGTGGAGGTGCCGCCTGAGACAATCATGTTGAGTTTGTTCTCGACGCAAAAAGCAAGTGCATCATCGATGACGCCAGACGTAACAACCTCGCGCAGTTCCCGGGTTTTCTCGAGACGGAGTTCTTCAAGCTTGCGTTCCTTGCCATAGAGGAAATCGAGCGCGATTCCATCGAGCGGCAAGCTTGAGAAAAACCGCAGGCTGATCGACATGGCCGAGAGCACGGCGGGTGGTGTGATGACCTGTGCCCGGATCGGCCGCCCCTTGTAGGTGATTGAGACCGAGACGATGGGGCGGTCCTTGCTCATCGTGGTATTGGCAGAAGAGGCGATCTGGTTGCCGAGGTCTTTCACTTCGGTTGCGGTCAACGCTTGATCCAGCTTTCTCATGAAGTGATCGCCCTGAAATTCTCCCCAGCAGGTGCCGTCAGGATTGATGCAGATCTCGATGACATCGTCGCGTGCTGCGGCGTCGATCCGATCAAGCGAGGTCTGGAGATAGCTCAGCGACATGGGATCAGAAGATCTCCAGATCGCGGTCGACCATGACGGTGACGCGCGCGCCCTGGTCGATATAGATGACCGGACCGATCGAAAGGTAATCGCCAATCACGCTGTCCGTGGCATCGGCAAGATCATCGCCCACGTCTTCGAGCACATCCGCGGCGGTCTCATCCTGCACATTTGCTGCAGCGGCGCTTGGGGCCGCTGAGATCAGCGAAATCAACGCCGCCGAGCCAAAGCGTTCATCAAAGCGCGTGTCGACAAAGCCGGTCACGCCGGAGCGGCCCAACTCGTCACCCCCGAAAGAGCTGATCTGGATGGTTTGATTGTCAGGCAGGATGATCCGGTCCCAGGCGATGGTGACCCGGCGCTGCGCGATATCGACGCCGGAACGATACCGCCCGATCAGGCGTGACCCGCGCGGGATCAGAAGGCGCGAGCCATCGAAACTGAACACATCTTCGGACACGACGGCACGGGTCTGGCCGGGCAGGGAGCTGTCGAGGGCGGTTTCCATGACGGCCTGGATCATCGTGCCCTGTATGATGGTATTGGACGGGTTGGCGATGACCTCGGCTTGCGTCACAGAAGTGGGCAGCGCGCCGTTCAGCACGAAATCCGTCACTTCCCCAAAGGTCCGTTCGGTCAAGGCCGTCTCATTTGCACCGGAGGTGCCGCCAAAGGCAATGGTGGGTGAGGTGATGCGCCGATCCTGAAATGCGCGTTCCTCAGCCGCGCGGCGTTCAAGTTCCGCAAGCCGTCTTGCTTCCTCCTCGCGGCGCAGTCGCTCTTGCTCGCGTGCGCGCAGCTCATCCTGCGTGGGGCCCGTTGGCGCGGGTTGCGGTCGGCTGGCCTCGAGTTGGGCCAGTTCCAGATCCATGCGGAGTTGCTCAAGGCTGCGATCCCGCGCCGTCAGTTCGTCCTGAAATCGTTGCTGTGCGGCTTCCGAGGCGGCTTGTAGCGCCGCGATCTGAGCAGTCAGCGCGTCAATTGCCTCTGCGGCGGCGGTGTCTTCCTCGACAACTGGTTCAGGGGCGTTGCGCAACTCCTCGATCTGGGCCTGCAGGGCGGTGATCTGCGCCAGAAGCTCCGCGTTGGGCTCGACGGGGTCTGGTCCGACGAACACAACCTCGGGCTCGGGCGGGGGCAAGGTCTCGATGGCGCCAAAGCCATCCCCTTCGTTTTGGAAGACGTCCGGAGTGGCCGTCGGCAAGGCTTCCTCTCCTTCGGGCTGTGAGAGGAGATAAAGCATGGCACCACCCGCGCCGATGACGAGGACCACGACCAGCGCGAGAAGGGGCGACCGGCGCTGCGCCGCTATGGGCGCGCGGGCACTGCCTTTCTCAAGGGCGGCGAGGCGCCTTTCCAGCTCGGTGTTCTCGGTATCGCTCATGAGGTGGCCTCCGCGGGCGGGATCGCCTCAATGCAGACCACTTCTTCGCCAAGTCGCAGGACCCATTGGCGGTTCACGCCGCTGACGCGGATCACGCCGTTTTCAGGAATTTGCGTGTTGACCGTGCGCTCGCGGCCGCCCGCGTAGCGGAAGATCGCGGGCACAGGCGCGTTTCTTGGAAACGCGAAATACGTAAACGTCCCGTCATCCCAGATACGCGTTGGCGTGAACTCGGTCCGCGCGCTGGCGCCGTAGTTGTAGTTCGGCGCTTGGGCGGCGATGGCCCGGGTCGGGCGCGCAGCGTCGTCAGGGTAGCGGAACTGCACCACGTAGAAGGTCGGGCTGCGGACCTCCTGGACGTTGAAGTAGTAGCTCCGGCGGTTCGTATAGACTGTCACATTGGTATGCACCACGCGCGCCACAGGCTTGATTGCGAAGGCCTGACCGCCCGGGACGCCGTCGATCTCGAAGCCCTCGGTGTCGCCCGCGATGATCGAGCGGATGCTTTCGCCCTCGCCGAACTCGATGGTGGTCACATGGGTGAGCGACACGCTGAGGCGGTAGACCTGACCCTCCTGGTAGGTGGCCAAGCGCACTCGGCTGTCGTTGGGACCACCACGCGGGATGGCTTCGGCAGAGGCGAAGCCGGGCAACAGGGCAATGACAAAAATAAGCGATCTTATAAACAACAACGTCAGTTCTCCAATCTGTCGGAGCGGATGGAATATTCGAGGACGGTGAAGCCGAATGGATTGGTCCAGACCTCATCGATGGAGCGGCGGGTCTCCGGGCGGAACTCGAAGAGAAGCGTCGCAGTGAAGAGGCCGGTCTGGGTGCCGTTAATGGACGTCAGGCGCTTGCGCAGGCGGACCGTCGCGCGGTTGGTTCCGATCCGGTTGATGCTGAGGATCTCCACGTCGAGCCGCGCCTTGGGGCCATAGACCGTCGGCGGGTAGTTCTCATTGGCGCTGTTCCAGATCTGGCGCAGCCCACTCTCGGCAGCTCCGTCCGAGCGGCGCAGGACGTTGCGGATGCGCAGATCGTTGTCGAGCTGGTTATAGACCTCCCGGTCGGTCACATAGCGGAACACCTCCGCCTCGATGATCGCCTGGTTGGCGGTCACCGAGGAGGCGCCGACCGAGGCTTCGGGGAGTGCAAAGCCGGTGGCGGGGTCATAGGGAACAACGACGGGGGGCGGGTCGACATCGAGGATCGAGACCGCCGCGGCGCTCAGACAGCCGATGACACCGAAGACACTCTCAAGGAGGCCAGCCGTACCGCTGGAGCCGCAAGGAACAGGACACCCACCTTCACAGGCAGTACCGTCAGCAAATCCAGCGGGATCGCAACCATTGCAGAGGCCATCGGCGCTTTCGGTGGGTTCCATCTGCGCCATAGCCGTGATTGACATACTGGCCGACGACATATCCGGCGCAGTCACTGCACCGAAGGTCAGCATGAGAATCAAAACAAGGCGAAAAACGCAGGTCATACAGTTGCTGCTACAACCTTCCAGCAAGGGGAGGTCAAGTGACATTCTGTAACTTGGACGTGATACCCCTGTAGTGTATCCGCCTCAGACCTTCGTTACTGCCCTTCGCAGCCAGTTGCTCATGCAAAGGTTCATCAGTCCACTTGACGTTGGTCGACGTCAACTTGCCGTCGCAAATGAGGAAATGATATCCTCATGCTCGGTTATCTTTTCTCGTGAGTATGAGTTTCCTCCCCATCTCTCGAATTACCGTGACCATAGAGATCGGCGTTCTGATGAGCGCGATCCTCGTGCTCGAATTCGAGGCTGGAATGGCTGATGCCGAATTCTCCCTTCAGCCGCTTCTTGATCGCGCTCTTGATCTCTTCAATCTTCGACCACCCCTCGGCTGCCACGACGACATGGCAGTCGAGCGCAGCCTCGTGCTCTTGCATTTGCCAGAGATGGACGTGGTGGACGTCGGCGACGCCTTCGACTTTCCGCATCGCTTCGACGACGGCCTCGTTGTCGATGTCCGGCGGGCTCCCGAGCATCAGGGTTCGGATTGGGCCGCCTATTTCAGTGAAAGACAGATACAGGATGTAGATGGCGATGCCGATGGTGATGGCAGGATCGACCCAACGCATGTCGTAAAGGATGATCAGCGACCCAGCGACGATAACCGCGACCGAAGCAAGCGCGTCCGACAGGTTATGCAGGAAAAGCGCGCGGATGTTCACGCTGCCCTTCTGCATCGAATAGGTCAGCATTGCGGTCAGCGTGTCGACCACAAGCGCAATTCCACCGAGAATGACGACGGTCCAACCCATGACTTCGGGTGGATCAATCATGCGCATGCCACCTTCGTAGATCAGGTAGAAGCCGATCAAAATCAGGGTGGTGTAGTTAACCAGGGCTGCGACGATTTCGACCCGACCATAGCCGAAGGTCATGCGCTCATCGGCTGGGCGGCGCGCGATCTTGCGTGCGGCGAAGGCAATGACAAGCGAGGCCATATCGGAAAAGTTGTGCAGCGCATCGGCGATCAGTGCCAGACTGCCCGAGAATATGCCCCCGACGACTTGCGCAACGGTAAGTAGCCCGTTTGCCCAGATGGCGATGGCAACCCGCCGATCGCCGGAATCCGGATCGAAATGCGCGTGCCCGTGGTCATGTGGCATTGGCAGGCTCCGCGTGCGCGTGTGTCGCGCGTCGGTCAGTCTTCAGGCGGCCGCTGCGGAAACCACGTACGCGCGCATTCATCCAGTGGCGAATTATATGACGGTAAAGGGCGCCACGCAGCCATCCAAAGGATTGCTCATGGGACAAATAGAAGGCGTCCGGCGTATCAAACACGCCGAAATCCTGCACGATGCCGGTTTTCTGAATGTAGGTATCTTCTCCGTTCCAGGCGACGGGAGGCGCGCCAAGGCAATCCGTGCCCGCGCCATAACCGCAGAGACTGTCCGTGTCCGAGAAAGACGTTTGCAGGACTTTGAGGAAAGCGTCATCCAGGATGAAGCCTTCAAGGTTGATCCAGGCACCTTGAAATTCGATCTCGACCCATGAGTGGAGAATTTCCTGCGGAGCAAGCGGATACACCAGCTCAGGGACAACACCGCGCTGCAAGCCTTTATGGATAGTAAACCCATGCAACCGGCAACGAATGCCGACACCACGCAGCAGCGCCATCAAGAGCGTGCCTTTGGTATTGCACTGCCCGTAGCCGTCGGAAAGCACTTCGGATGCGGGGATGTCGTCGGCTCGATTGTATCCGAACGCGATTTCATTCCGAACGAAATCATAGGCAGCTCCGATCCGATCGTATTCGGATAAGCCGCGCCAGCCGCGGGTCTCAATTAGATGCGCAAGAGGCGCGGCGTCAAAATCCAGTAGTTTGGTGGGTGCAAGTAGGGGGTCGGTCATCTGCAACGGAGTCGCTCCTCGAATCGTCTTGGAACAAACCTAATTGCTATAGTCACTATAGCTTCAACCCTTTCTTCAGAAAGAATCTCCCGCAACTATTTGCCCGTGTGAACCGCTTTGTGGTGTTCGCCATGTGCGTCGCGTAGAATATCGATACCGCCCCAGGCCGCGATCCCGGCGACAATCACGCCGACGACGAGGTCCGGCCAGTTGGTTCCTAGCCAGGCGACGAGGCCACCGGCCACGACGATACCGAGGTTCGCGGCGAAATCGTTGTAACTGAAGGTGTTGGCCGCGCGGATGTTGACGTCCGGATTTTTGAGCTTAGCGAGCAGCCAAACGCAGACTGCGTTGATAGCCGCCGCGATCAGGGCCATTGCAATCATGATCGTCCCGAGCGGATCTGACCCACCGATGTAGCGGCGCCACGCATCGTAGAGGATGCCTGCAGCGAACAGGATCAGCAGCCCGCCGGAAACGTTCGCCGCCCCGCGTTTCCATTTGGCGGATCGGGACAAAGCGAAAAGGCTGATCGCGTAGACGAAGCTGTCGGAGAGGTTATCGAGCCCGTTGGCGATCAGGGCACTTGAGTCGCCGAAGGCGCCTGTTGCGAAAAAGGCCACGGCCAAACCGATATTGAGCGCCAGAACGATCCAAAGCGTCCGTCTCTCCATTGAATCTTGTCTAGCGGCCATTTTGTGGTTCCAGCTTGTGTTGTACGACACATTAACTTCTGCGGCTGATCTGCGTTCCAGCCGGAATGTTGGCTGAATTCCTTCAGGCCCCGATTTCCTCGTGCTCGGTCAGGCATTCCGAATGGTCCCGCAACACCTCAAGCACCTTGCAATCTCCCGTCCGCCCGCCGCTGCATTCGTGAACCATGCGTTTCAGTTCCGTGCGCAGCGCCTTCAGGCGGGCCATGCGCTGCTCCACCTGTTTGAGCTGGCGACGCGCGATGGCATCAGCTTCATCACAGGGCCGATTGGGATGGTCGCTGAGGTCGAGCAGCTCGCGGATCGCATCGAGCGAGAAGCCGAGTTGCCGCGAGTGGCGGATGAAGGACAGTCGATCAAGCTGTGCATTGTCGTAGCGCCTCTGTCCGCCTTCGGTCCTGCCAGGTTCGGGCATGAGTCCGATCTGTTCGTAGTACCGGATGGTCTGCACTTTTGTGCCAGTCTTCTTTGACAGAGTACCGATCGTGAGCATTTTCGCCTCCATGAAAAAGATACAGTTTGTGTAGGTTTTGCCGTCGGAATAAACAAGTGTCGGATTCACAGACGCGTGAGTTCAAGCTATACCATGATTTCGTGCTTGAACCTCTAGCAGCTAGAGGATGTATCCGCACAGGCAATAAGAATCAAAATCAGGCGAACAGGATTGTCCCTTACATCGGCACAGAAGTTTCTTTGGGTTTTGGCAGGCGTGGCAGCGCTTGCCTTCATATGGCTTTTGCTATGGTCCGATTATCGTGCCGATAGCGCCCGAACCGACGCCGAACCGCCTTTTTTCGCTGAGTTCGAACTGACGGACCACCAGGGTATGGTTCGAACCGAGGAGGACTTTGCGGGGCGCTGGATGCTGGTTTTTTTCGGCTTTACCAACTGCCCCGACGTCTGCCCGACGACCCTATCCGAGGTCGCGGCGGTGATGGACGGTCTGGGCGACGATGCCGCCAAGGTCCAGCCGATTTTCATAACAATCGACCCTGAACGAGACACGCCCGCAGCACTCGCCGAATACGTCCCGCTGTTCGATGCGGGCATCATCGGGCTGACCGGCACGCCGGAACAGATCGCCGCCACATCCGAGACCTTTCCGATCTTCTTCGAACGCGTCGAAGAGGCTGCGGCGCCGGATGGTTACACGATGGGCCACACGTCGCATCTGTTCCTCTTCGATCCCGACGCGGGCTTCGCCGACTCGTGGCCCTACGGCACCTCCGCCGAAGAGATCCTCGCCGATCTGGAAGAGAGGATCTGACCGACATGAACCGTATGTCCGGAGAAACAGCCCTCGGGCTGGCGTGGATCATCGCGCTCGTCGCCTCGCTTGCCGTGCTTTTCATCGGCGAGGTGCTGGGGCAGACGCCCTGTGTGCTGTGCTGGTTCCAGCGCGCCTTCATGTTCCCCTTGGCCATTGTCCTCGGGCTCGGCCTTTGGTGGCGGGACGGCCGCGTGGGGCGCTACGGCATCGCATTGGCGCTTGGCGGCGGCGCAATCGCCCTCTGGCACATGGGGCTGTACGTCGGTCTTGTTCCCGAACGCGTCCAGCCCTGCACGGCCACCGGCCCCTCTTGCACCGATGACAACCAACTGGTCGTCGGCATCCCTATCCCGCTGATGGCGCTCGCCGCCTTCGCGCTGATCGGGGCGCTGTCGGCCCTTTCATTGAAGGACACACGAACATGAATCGACGCGGCCTGATCCTGTCCGTTCTTGCCCTCGGCGCCGCCGGTTTCGGCGGAGCCACCTGGTTTGCAATCCGCCCCGGCCCAGTGGCCGAAGCGGAGCCCGTTGCTCCGGAACTTGCGGAGGCGATGATCCGCCCCTACTCGCCCATCCTCGGGCCTGCGGATGCGCCCGTCACGATCGTCGAATTCTTCGATCCGGCCTGCGAGGCCTGTCGCGCCTTTCATCCCATCGTGAAGGACATCATGGCCGAGCATGGGGAAGCTGTCCGCGTCGTGATCCGCTACACGCCCTTCCACGGCGCGGCATCCGAGGAAGCCATCCGCGTGCTCGAGGCGGCGCGCATGCAGGACGTTTACGTGCCGGTGCTCGAGGCCGTTCTGCGGGAACAGCCGAGATGGGCGTCGCACGGTGCCCCGGCGCCTGGCCTGATCCTTCAGATCGCCGCCACGGCCGGACTCGATGCCGAAGCCGCGCGCACGCAAATGCTGGCACCCGGTGTCGTGGCGATCCTTAACCAGGATCGTGCTGACGTCGAGGCCGTGGGAATTCGCCAGACGCCCACATTCTTTGTGAACGGCAAGCCGCTCGATCCATTCGGGGAGGCAGAGTTGCGTCGTCTGGTGGCCGCCGAAGTCGCTGCCGCGCAAAGCTGAATGGAAAGGGCAGGATCAGAACGATGAAAAAGTATATTTTGACTGGCACACTGGCCGCGGTTTTGACCCTTGGAGGGCTCTCGGTGCCCGCGCTGGCCGGACCCGAGGATGTTGTCGTCGAGAACGCGTGGTCCCGCGCCTCCATCGGGATGAACCGTCCCGGGGCCGCTTACATGACGATCCGCAACACTGGCGACGAGCCGGTGACGCTGATCGGCCTTACAACACCGCTCGCGATGATGCCCGAAATCCACGAGACGAAGACCAATGCCGAAGGTGTGAGCTCCATGAGCCCGGCGGGGGAGATCGTGATCGCCCCGGGCGAGAGCATCGCGCTCGAACCGGGGGGCCTGCACGCAATGCTGATGCGGCTGCAAGAACCAATGACGGAAGGGGACACTTTTCCGCTGACCCTGCTTTTCGACGACGGAGGCGAAGTGACGGTCGAGGTGCCGATCCTCGGCATCGCCGCGCGGGGGCCGGAGGACTGATGCGGCGACGGGCGATCCTGGGGTACGGCGCGGCCGTTGTTGGGGCGGTCGCCCTGATGCTCTTCGTCGGTTGGTGGCGGGTCGACGGACCCGGTGCACCCGCACCTGTCGGGCAGCTGACTGTGGCCCTGACCGAGATGGACTTCCGTCTGACGGATCATGAGGGCAACGTGGTCGGGCCGGAAACCCTCATCGGGCGACCGACGATGGCGTTCTTTGGCTTCACCTACTGTCCCGATGTCTGCCCGACCACGCTATCGGACATTTCGGGATGGCTCGACGATCTGGGAGACGAGGCCGACGAGATGAACGTGGTTTTCATCACGGTCGATCCCGAGCGCGACACTGTCGAAACGATGGCCGAATATGTCGGCTACTTCCATCCGGCGATCCGCGGCTGGACGGGACCGGAAGAGCAGATCGCGCGCGTCGCGGACGGCTTCCGCGCCACCTACGTGCGGGTGCCGACGGAAAGCGGCGATTACACGATGAACCACACCGCGAGCGTCTTCCTGTTCGCAGCCTCTGGGCGGTTCGTCACCATGATCGACTATCACGAACCCAGAGAATTCGCGGTGCCGAAAATTCGCCGCGCGCTGGAAGAAGAAACGGAGGGGGCGACATGAGGCTCAGAACTTTGGCGGCTTGTGTTGCAATTGCGGGGACGGTTTCGGGTGCGGCTATCGCCATCTTCGATCTTTTGTCGAAAGAACCCGTGCCGCCGGAACTTGTCCAGGCAGGTAGCTGGATGCCCCAACGTCCTGAAGTCCCCCAGAACGTTGACATTCCCGTGACGCTGCCCGTGACGGCATGGGCAGACGATGCACACAATCTCAGCCCGCTGCCCCTTCTGCAGGTCGCTGTTGCCGACAGGCCGGTACGGGCGATCGAGCCACCGCTGTCGACATGGTCGCGCGACGTTGCAGCTGGCGAGACGCTCGATTTCTTGCTGTCCGAAGCTGGACTTGCGGCACCTGACAGAGCCGAAGTTGCCCTCGCGCTTGGCGCGGAATACGATCTGCGACGGCTGCGGCCGGGGCACTCGGTCACTGTTGCTTCGACCATGGACGGCAGCCCCCGCACCGTCTCACTCGCCGTCGAGGACGGGGTTCGGATCGAGGTGGTTTTCGGCGAGCAGTTGTCCACACAGGTCGTGGCTCCGGATCCGGAGATCGTAACCCTTGCCGGCGAAGCCGTAATCGACAGCTCGATCTTCGCGGCACTCGACGAAGCCGGCATACCCGCCCGTTTTTCCGTGGACCTTGCGCAGATGCTGGGTGGGACCGTGGATTTCCGCCGCGAGATGTCCGGCGGCGAAACACTAAGGCTTCTCTGGCGTGAGGCGCGGGTCGGCGAGGACAGGATCGGACAGCCCGAACTCGCCTTCGCCGCACTGGAGATCGGCGGTTCGCTTTACGAGATCGTATGGCCGGACGACGGCAGCGGTCAGGCGACGATCTACGTCGATGGCGAGGTGCTGCGCGTCTTTGCACAGCCGGTCGAGGGCGCGCGCCTCAGCTCGGTGTTCGGACGCCGCACGCATCCGGTCTTTGGCAACGTCCGGATGCACACCGGCGTCGATTTTGCAGCGGCACGTGGGACACCGGTTCAAGCGACGGCACCGGGGCGGGTCAATTTCATCGGCTGGCGCGGCGGATATGGTCGCGTGGTCGAAATCTTGCACGGCTCCGACACCATGACGCGCTACGCGCATCTGAGCGCCGTGCCGGAAGACTTGGCACAAGGCCAACGCGTTGCGGCGGGAGACGTGATCGGCCGCGTCGGCGCGACTGGCACGGCGACAGGTCCGAACCTGCACTATGAGGTGCTCGTGGATGGGCGCCCGACTGACCCCCTCTCTGACGACCGGCTCGCCGAAGCGGCCGAGAGCGATGCGGATGATACCGCCGCGCTCTCGCGTCTGGCCGAGGCGCGGGCGCTTCTGAATGAAAACCTCGGCAGCGAGATTGCCAAAACGACAACCGAAAGGCTCTGACCCATGAAACGCATGACCCAAGCTCTTGCCATCACGCTCGCCCTGTTCCCAGCGGCCCAGGCCCTCGCAGAGGCAACGGCGATCGACGTCCGCAAGACCAACGGATGCGGCTGCTGCCTCTCGTGGATGAAACATCTCGAAGAGAACGGGTTTGTGCCGACCGGCCAGGACATGTTCGGCGGGCTTCTCGTGCGCTTCAAGCTAGACAACGGCGTGCCGCAGCGCATGGTCTCCTGCCACACCGCGCTCATTGACGGCTACGTGATCGAGGGCCATGTACCGGCCGCTGACATCCGCCGCCTTCTCGAGGAGCGCCCGGACGCCGTCGGCCTCGCTGTTCCGGGGATGCCCTATGGCTCGCCCGGCATGGGGCCAGAAGACGACCGCGAGGCCTATGATGTCTTCCTCATCCGCAAGGACGGGTCGACGGAAGTCTTTTCGAGCTACGCCGAAGGATAATCTGGCCCGCCCATGGAAAATTTGTCTCCGATAATGCTCGGCTTTCTCGGAAGTCTTGCCGCCGGATCGCTCACAGCAGTCGGAGCAGTTCCCGTGCTGTTCGGGCGCATCCCGTCTCGGGCCACACGCGATCTGTCGCTCGGCTTCGCTGCCGGTGTGATGCTCGCCGCTTCTTTCTTTTCGCTGATCATCCCGGCATTGGATGCGGCGGAGCCGATGTTCGAAAACGGCGCGATGCCTGCGGCCATCGTATGCGTTTCGATTCTTCTGGGCATGGGGGCTGTCGCCCTGATGAACGAAAAGCTGCCGCACGAGCACTTCAAGACGGGACGCGAAGGGCCCGAAGCGGCGTCTTTGCGGCGGGTCTGGTTGTTCATCATTGCGATCACGATCCACAACTTCCCTGAAGGCCTTGCCGTGGGGGTCGGCTTCGGATCCGGAGGTATGGAGGGCGGTCTGCCGCTCGCCATCGGCATCGGGCTTCAGAATGCGCCCGAAGGATTGGCCGTCGCTGTATCTCTGCTGGGCGAGGGATATCCGAAGCTGCGCGCCTGGGGCATCGCGGCGCTGACGGGCATGGTCGAGCCGATTGGCGGTTTGCTCGGGGCCGGCATCATCACACTGTCGGAACCGCTGCTTCCATGGGGTCTGGCCTTTGCCGCGGGCGCAATGCTCTACGTCATTAGCCACGAAATCATCCCCGAAACCCATCGCAGCGGCCATCAGAACAGGGCGACGCTCGGTCTCGCAGTCGGGCTCGTTCTGATGCTGTTCCTTGATGTCTGGTTGGGATGAGGCAATGTCACTAAACAAGGTATCTCCGATGATCGGCGTCTTCGCAGCACTTGCTGCGTTCGCGATCGATCAGATCACCAAAGCCATTGTCGTTGCGAATGCCGTCACTTTAAGCGCCGGGATTCCCGTGTTTCCGGGATTCAACCTCGTCTTTTATCGTAATGACGGCGTGACTTTCGGGATGTTGGGCGGCGCGCCGTGGTGGAGCCTCATCGCTCTCGCTCTTGCCATCTGTGTTTGGCTGGGGGTTATGCTGTTTCGCGCCGAAAATGCGGTCGAAACACTTGCCTATGGCGCGATCATTGGCGGAGCCCTGGGCAATGTCATCGATCGTGTGCGGTATCGGGCTGTAACAGACTTTCTCGATTTCTACATTGGCACAACACATTGGCCTGCCTTCAACTTGGCCGATGTATTTGTAGTCAGTGGCGTGGGGCTCTTGCTCGCCGCGCCATGGATCAGCGCGCGGCGTTCGATCAAGTCGTGAAGCCGGAAATTCTGAACCGCATCGCTCTGCGCCACCGTTTTCTTTCGCGGATGACGCTTGGTTTCGTCGCCGGGGCGCTGACCGTTCTGACTTTCCCGCCTTTCTCGCTTCTCTTGCTTGTTCCCGTTGCCTATTCCGCGTTGTTTGTCGGTCTTCGCGATCTCTCCTTCGGGCGCGCTTTCCTCGTCGGCTGGGCGTTTGGTCTTGGCCAGTTCGGTTTCGGGATTTCGTGGATCGCGGAAAGTTTCTACGTCGAGGCCGAGCGGTTTGGGACGATGGCGATCCCGGCGGTCGCGGGATTGTCCGCAGGTCTCGCGATTTTCCCAGCCATTGCCGCCGCGCTTTTTGCCGAAATCGCGCGGCGCGGAGTCATGGGCAGTCTCTTGACCTGCCTCCTGTTCGCGACCTCCTGGACCGTGGCCGAGTGGTTGCGTGGTCACGTTCTGACAGGGTTTCCGTGGAACCTCGCCAGCTACGCTCTGGTCGATTACGCCGCTTTTCGCCAGCCCGCCGCCTGGGTCGGAAGCTATGGGTTAAGCTTTCTCACCGTGTTCGTTGCGGTACTCCCCGGCGCGGCTGCCATGGCGTCCGGGCGGCAACGATTGACCATCTCGCTCATGGCGCTGGCCGGCATAGCGACGATGTGGGCTGTCGGCACGCTTCGCCTCCAGTCGGATGCACAACAGCCACCCACTGTCGACCTGCGCATTGTTCAAGGCAACATTCCACAAGAGGAGAAATGGGCTCCCGAGAACCGCGAGGCGACCTTCGCGCGCTATCTTGAGCTTTCAACCCGGCCCGGCGATTTCGACGTGCTTCTCTGGCCGGAAACCGCCTTTCCGGGTTTCCTCGATGAGGATACGGAGGCGCGGGCCCGCATTGCCGCTGCGTTACCGGACGGCAGCGTGCTGCTCACCGGAGTGCCGGACCGTGTACCGAGCGATGATGGCATGCGATATTTCAACACGGTCCAGGCTTTTGGCGAGACCGGCGAGATCCTGACCGGATACGCGAAACACCATCTCGTACCCTTCGGCGAATATGTGCCATTCCGCGGCTGGTTGCCCATCGAGCGGCTCACGGCGGGTCTGGGCGATTTTACGCCCGGACCGGGCCCGCGAACGCTTGCGCTTCCGGGTGTGCCGCTGGTCGCCGTGGCGATCTGCTATGAGATCATCTTCCCAGGGCATGTGGTCGACGACCTGTTCCGGCCGGACTGGATTTTCAATGCGACCAACGATGCTTGGTTCGGAACCAGCATTGGACCGGAGCAGCACCTCGCCTCCGCACGCATGCGCGCTGTCGAGGAAGGGCTTCCCATCGTCCGGGCCGCAAACACAGGGATCTCCGCGATCATCGACGCAAACGGTGACCTCGTCGCGCGGCTCGGCAACGGAGAAACCGGTGTCATAGATGCGGCTCTGCCCTCTGCTCATCCGTCAACCCTCTATGCGCGCTTCGGCGACTGGGCGCTGCTGGCTCTCATCTTCACTACTTGGGCCGTGGGACTGGCTGCAGATCTGGTCGGCACACACCGGTGCAACAAGAGAACAAGAACGGAGAAAAAGTCATGCTGGTAATCGCGGGCATTGTCGCGGGTGCGATCTGGGGTGGATATCTGGCGCGACGCCGAAAAGGAAACCGGCTGGATATCCTCCAGTATGCGGCGAGTTCGGCGATCGCCTTCGGTCTTCTCACCTATTTCATATCGGTGGTCCTCTTGCGCATCTTTTTTTAAGAAGGGTTTCGAAACAGCACCGACATGAGACGGCTTTTCAACATATTGCTGTACGGGTTTCTGGCAATCTGCATCACGGTATCGGTTGGTTCCGGGTTGGTCTATTTTCTGCTGAGCGCATCCGTTCCCGACTACGACGAGGACTTCACGGTCGCAGGCTTAGGCGGACCGGTCGACATTCTGCGAGATTCTTCGGCAGTCCCGCACATCTCCGCAACTTCCGCTGCAGATGTCTACTTCGCGATCGGCTTCGTTCACGCCCAAGACAGGCTCGGTCAACTGTTAAGGGCAAGGCGAAAAGCGGAAGCATCGTGGCCATCCGATGAGACATTGTCCGTTGCGCCAGCGGTCTCAGACGCGCTCGCGTCCTATGCCGCGGGCGTCAATGCGTGGCTCGAGCTTGTGTCAGAAGGCGGGCGTGGCAGAGGCTCTCCGGAGCTGCTGATCGCAGACGAACGGTCGATCGCGGCCTGGACACCCGGCGATAGCCTGAGGATTGCCCGGTCTTTCCTGAATGGCCTGCGACCGGGAAGCGCACGGGAAGGAATGCCGAGTATATCAGGTGCCATTATACCGGCGGATCGCCTGAGAGTGCCCGAACTGTTTGCGACTGATCCGGAGCAGCGCCTTGATGCATGGGCGATGGACGGCGACCGAACAGCGACCGGAACGCCAATTCTAGCCGCCGATACCAGCGGTTCCCTGTCGCTTCCCTCGGAATGGTATCTCGCAGATCTTCAATTTTCGACAGGGCCGGCCATAGGGGCCACAATGCCGGGCGTACCTTTCGTTATTGTCGGTCGCAATACGCGCGTCGCCTGGGCCTTCCGGTCATTTCCCGTGCCAGACGAGGAGGCACCAAGGGGGCCGTCACCCGTGCAGGCGGCAGGTTTCCTGACGATGCTGGAGCTGTTCGCGCGTTCGGCCGACGCGACCGATGCCATCGGAGTTGCCGCAGACATGTTGCCGAAGGGCATGGAGGCATTGGCCATTGACCGAGAGACCGTTGCCCGATGGCCAAGAGCGGAGGCCGTTCGGGCGTCGTCTTTTCGCGACATTCGACTGGCGGAGCTTGAAGCGCGGCAATCGATCTTCTCGACGGAAGGCGCCATCGGTGTTCAAAGGGACACCGTAAGTTCCGTGGCGCGAACCCTCCTGCCCCTGATGGCGAAAGAGCTTTGGTTCGTGCAGTCCAGAGACAGCACCGAAGGCACCGATGCGGACAACCTTCGTCGTGAGCTACTGGACAGGCTTGCGTCGTGGAATGGCGAAATGGATCGCTATTCACCGGAACCTCTGCTGTTCTGGACCTGGGTCCGGGCTTTGCAGCAGCGCATTTTGAAGGACGAGTTTCCGACAGCGGAGCAACTCTGGACCCGTCCGAACTCGAACTTTCTTTTTGCGGTACTCAGCGATCGTCGCGGTAGCGCGATCTGGTGTGACATCCGCCTATCCTCACCTCGCGAGACATGCGAGGAGCAGGTTCGCGTGGCCCTGGATGATGCCCTTGGCTGGCTGTTCGATCGATATGGGCGCGATCCCTCGACGTGGACCTGGGGGGAAGAGCATAGATTGGACATGCAGTGGTCGCCGATCAGTTCACGTCGGTTGCTGACCAACCTGCTGTCCCTTCAAGCGCCGATTTCCGGCGATCCGTTTACGCAATTCTTAACATCATTTGGTGTCGTAGAAGACCGTCCATTCCTTGTGAGTGCCGGAAGCAATTTTCAGGCGGTCATGTCGATATCGGAAGCAGCGGGATCATACTACATCTCGCCCGCCGGACAGTCGGGACATCCGCTATCTCGATTCTACGACAATCTCTTTCCCTCGT
Source organism: Halodurantibacterium flavum (assembly GCF_042681825.1). Lineage (NCBI taxonomy): Bacteria > Pseudomonadati > Pseudomonadota > Alphaproteobacteria > Rhodobacterales > Paracoccaceae > Halodurantibacterium > Halodurantibacterium flavum. The sequence continues at coordinate 457 of NZ_JBHUGH010000007.1, read as the reverse complement.
GGATACAAGGCGAATACCTCGCCATGTCGACCGATCTGTCACTGGCCCGTGGCGGCGCTTCCGGGATCTCGCGGCTCACACCAGCTACCTCCGACAACCCTCGGATGAGCGAGGGCCAGAGCGAATGATCACGAACTTCTTATTCCTATACGACCCTTTCGGCTATGTGCTGTCACCGGTGTCGCTCATTGTTGTCGGTCTTACAGCATGGCTGTTTTTGCGTGGGCTCAAAATACACGCTCGCTGTCTCGGAAGGGTTTCTGGTTGGCGTCGAACCGCCTTCTTTGCCGGCCTCGCGGCCGTCCTCGTCGCGACGAATGGGCCGCTCGCTGCGTGTTCCACGGGATGATGGGCGCCCATTCCAGCTGATCATGGGCAGCGATTCCACGCGATGATGGGCAGCCGTTCCACGCGATCGTGGGCGGATTGGGCGACAGTCTGAAGCTACGGTGAGCCT